>DATKHW010000207.1:0-14381 GCA_035546275.1 Gemmataceae bacterium | reverse complement strand
AGACCCGGAGCGCAGCCGGCCGACGTTCGCCGCGCTGCGTGAGCTGCGCGATCAGCTGCTGCTCGCCGTTGGCGCGGCGCATTCGCTGACCGATTTGTCGATGGGCATGACGAACGACTTCGAGGTCGCCGTCGAGGAAGGGGCGACGCTGGTGCGCATCGGCACGGCTTTGTTTGAGGGGCTGAGCGAGGATACGGTCGCATGATCGCCGTAACAGACCACGCCGAGGGCTGCATCCTGCCCGTCCGCGCCCAGCCGGGCGCCCGTAAGGCCGGCGTCCTTGGCGAACACCAACGGGCGCTCAAAGCGGCGGTGACGGCGCCGCCGGAAGACGGTCGCGCCAACCGGGCGCTGGTCGAGCTGCTGTGCGATGTGCTGGCAGTAAAGCGGTCGCAGGTCGAACTGATCGGCGGAGAGACGGGCCGGGACAAGCGATTCCTGATCCGCGGCGTGACGAAGGCGGAGGTGGAAAAGCGTGTGGCGGCGCTTGTTGGATAAACACCTTCCCCGCAATCGAGCGCTTAAATCCGGTTATCTGGAAGCAGCCCAACCGCCGCCGTTCTCATCCCCGCAGTTCCCGCTGCCACCGCTTCACCAGCGCCGCCACGTCCTCGGGCGTCAGCGCGTCCACCTCCGTCTCGCGCAATTCCTGCATTACCGGATCTTCCACGCCCGCGAACAGGCTCTTCCCCGCCAGCTTCGGCTTACGGATGCGGCCGCCCTCCCGCGGCGGCGCGTTGACGTAATGCGTCTCCAATTCGGTCAGGACCTCGCGCGCCCGGCTCAGCACGTCGGCCGGCACGCCGGCCCGCTCCGCCACGTGGATGCCGTAGCTCTTGTCGGCGCTGCCCGGCGCAATCTTGTGCAAGAAGAGGATGCCCTCCGGCCCTTCGTGAACCAGCGCGTTGTAATTCCGCAATTTCGGCAGCCGTTCCGCCAGCTGCGCCAGCTCGTGGTAATGTGTGGCGAACAGCGTCCGGCAGCCGATCTGGTCGTGCAGGTATTCCGCAATGCTCCACGCCAGCGATACGCCGTCGTAGGTGGACGTGCCGCGGCCGATCTCGTCCAGGATCACCAGGCTGCGGGCCGTGGCGTTGTTCAGAATGTCCGCCGCCTCGGTCATCTCCACCATGAATGTGCTCTGCGCCCGGCTCAGCTCGTCGCTGGCGCCGACCCGCGTGAAGATGCGGTCGGCCAGGCCGATCAGCGCTTCCTTCGCCGGGACGAAGCTGCCCATCTGCGCCATCAGCGTCAGCAGGGCCGCCTGGCGGATGTAGCAGCTCTTTCCGCCCATGTTCGGTCCCGTAATGAGCAGAATGGTCCCCTTGTCCGGTCCCATCGTCAAGTCGTTGGGCACGAACGTACCGGGGGGCATGATCTGGTCGAGGACGGGATGCCGGCCGTCGCGGACTTGCAGGGGCGGGGTATCCCCGTCCCTACCATCGGAAAGCGCCGGCCGACAGTAGTTGCGCTCGGCCGCCAATTCGGCCAATCCCGCCAGAGCGTCCAGCGCCGCCAGCACCTCGCCGGCTTGCATGAGACGCCCGGTTTGCGCCGCCGTCCGTTCGCGCAGGGCCGTGAACAGGTCATATTCGCGCTGCTGAATCTTCTCCTGCGCCGTCAGGACCTGTTCCTCATATTCCTTCAGCTCCGGCGTTACGTAACGCTCGGCGTTCTTCAGCGTCTGTCGCCGCTCGTAATTGTCCGGTACTCGGCTGCCGTGCGTGTGGGTTATCTCGATGTAGTAGCCGTGGACTTGGTTGTAGCCGACCTTGAGACTGTTGATGCCGGTGCGGGCGATCTCCGCCGCCTGGAACTGGGTCATCCATTCCTTACCGTGCTTCGTGATCGCGTGCAATGCGTCCAGCCCGGCGTCGTAGCCGGGTTTAATGACGCCGCCTTCCTTGGCGCTGATGGGCGGCGCGTCCACGAGGGCCGACTCGATCGCCTCGCGCAGATCGGGGCACAGCTCCAACCGCGATTCCAGGTCGCGGAGCAGCGCCGCATGGCGGGCGGTTACTTTCGCCTTAATTCGCGGCAGCAGGGCCAGCGTCCGGCCGACGGCGGCCAGGTCGCGCGGCGACGCCCGGCCGGTGCTGACGCGGGTCGTCAGCCGTTGCAGGTCGTGCGCTGCGCTCAGCTGCGTCCGCAGGTCCTGCCGCAGGGCGTGGTCGTCCTTCAGCTCGGCCACGGCGTCAAGGCGGGCGTCGATGGCCGCATGGTCGGCCAGCGGCGCGACGATCCATTCCTGCAGCAGCCGCGCGCCCATCGGCGTCGTTGTGCGATCCATCACGGCCAGCAGCGATCCCGCCCGGCCGCCGTCGCGCAGGGTGCGCGTAAGTTCCAGGCTGCGGCGTGTGACCTCATCCAGGAAGAGAAAGCGGTCGCCGGCCCGCGGCCGCAACTTCGTGAGATGGCCAAGGTCCGCTTTGAGCGTTTCGCGCAGGTAGAGCAGCAGCGCCCCGGCCGCGGCGATGCAGGGCTGATTGTCGTCGAAGCCGAAGCCGGCCAGGGTTGTGACGCCGAAGTGGCTCATGAGCGCGGCGCGGGCGGAATCGGGATCGAAGTTCCAGTTGGGCCGCGGCGTGACCGACAAATTCGGCAGCAGCTCGCGCAGGGCGGTCAGCAGGGCTCCGATCTCGGCCGTCGCTGCCGGAGCGTCGGAATGCAGCGCCTCAGCCGGAGCCAGTCGGCTCAGCTCGTCGGCGAGTTTTTCTCTCGGAATATCCGTTGCGTAGAAAGAGCCTGTGGACAGGTCCACCCAGGCGACGCCCGTCGGTCCTCCCCTCCCTACCCTCCCCCCGCGGGTGGGGGAGGGTAGGGAGGGGGGCGCCAATGCGACGAGGTGATTGGACTGTCGCGGATCAAGCAGCGAGTCCTCGGTGAGGGTGCCGGGCGTGACGACGCGGGTGACCTCCCGCTGCACTAACCCCTTCGCCAGGGCTGGATCTTCCACCTGGTCGCAGACGGCGACGCGGTGGCCGGCGTGCAGCAGACGGGGTAGATAGGTTTCAAGGTCTTGCGTCCGGAATCCCGCCATCGGGATCGTCTTCTCGCGGCGGGTCAGCGTCAGGCCGAGGATGCGCGAACCGACGACGGCGTCGTCGTGAAAGAACTCGTAGAAGCTGCCGTTTTGAAAGAGAAGCAGCATTCCCGGATGGCGTTCCTTCGCCTCCTGGTACTGCTGCATCATGTTCTGCGACATGGTCCGTCGTCCGTTGTCCGTCGTCCGTCGTCCGTTGTCAGCCTGGCAACGGACGACGGACAACGGACCATGGACTATTTCTTGCCGTTCCGCAGCACCTTGCTCATGGCGACGCAGTTGCCCGTCCGATTGTAGACGACTTCGGACATGTAGTGCCGCATGAGCATCAGTCCGCGGCCGCACGGCCGTTCGAGGTTCTCTACGGCGGTGGGATCGGGCACGTCGTTGGGGTCGAAGCCGCTCCCCTCGTCGGTGACGCGCACTTCAAAAAAGCCGGCGGCGACGCGGTAAAGCACCTGCACCTTCTTGGAGCGGTCCATCTGGTTGCCGTGCTTGATGGCGTTGATGAGGGCTTCTTCGAGGGCGAGCTTGATGCTGAATACTTCCTGGGGGCTGACGTGATTGGATCGCAACAGCTGCTGTTCAATCTCATCCTGGAAGCGGCGCGCTTCGGCGGGGTCGCTTTCGAGGACGACCTCGACGAAGGAATGGGCGCCGTTGTCGCGCTGTGGGTCCATCGCTGCCGATGTGGGTAAGAGCACGGAAAGGGGCCTCCTGACGAACGACCGCAGCGCTGCGGTCCGATAGACCACATCCGGATAGGTTTTCGCCTCCTTGCGTCTCTCATCCGCCGGATTGTGGTCCGCCGTCCTAAGATCGCCCCCAGGAACCAGGGTCGGTCGGACTCGGTTCCCGTGTGCGAATCCATTTCGCCTGCCAAACGACGGCCTCCCCGCCGCCCGGCAGCGCCCAGGGCAAGCAAGCGACGTCCTTCCCCCGGGCTTTCCTCCGCCCCCCGCGTCAAAACGCCTGGAGGGCCGTCTGTTCTTCCTTCTGAATGTTGAAAAATTTATCGAGTTTGGTGATCTCGAATACCTCATGAATTTGCGGGTCGATGTTGCACAGAATGAGCCGGCCCTTGGCCGACTGCAGCTTCTTGTTCAGGGTGATCAGCTTGCCCAGGGCCGCGCTCGACAGGAACTCGACGTTGCCGAAGTTCAGCAGCAGCTTGCGGCAACCCTCCTCGTCCACCAGGCCGAACAGCTGCTCGCCGATGATCTGGATGTTTTGTTCGTCGAGAATCTTGCGGTCGATGAAATTGACGACGGTGACGTCGCCGATTTGCTCCACCTCCAGCCGGCGGCGGCGGGGTTGCGACGACATATCGGACTCCTTGCTGAGCTTCCAAGAAAGCCAGGCGTTCCGGTTGCACTTTGGACGACGCTTGCGAGCGCGGGAGACGAGCGACAATTCTAATGATGTTAGACTCCCCCTTTTGGAAGTCAAGCACTTTCCCGCCGCAATTGCAAGAGCAGCAACGCCTCCGGACGGCAATTCCGATCGGCGCGACCGCCGCGTGCGACCATCCAGACCGTCAGACCGCCACGCTGCGCGCGGGGGGTGTGGCGGCCTGACGCTGCTGGACGCTCGCCGGCTTCGTCGGGCGTCGCCGATTTTTCGACGGACAGCCTCCGTTTTCCAGCGCCGCCGGGCGCGCCCGCCGGGGCGGATTATACCATAGCGAAGGGGCGTCTGGGCAGGCGAGGATGCGCGGGAAACCCCCGCCGAGGACGGCCGGCGGCCTGACGGGCGCCGCCGCCGTCACCAAGGGGCCCGCCGCCGATCAGCCCACGCGGCACCAAAAAATCAACTTATAGGCGCCCGGTTATCCTTGTTTCGGCTGAGCGGCTTTAGGCCAGACAAGAGCGTCACGGGTCCGAATGCTTGGTGATTTCCCTGCCGGTGGTCAGGTCCCACACGCCCAGGTTGTGTCGGCGCCCGTCGCCCGATACGGCCAGCAGGCGGCTGTCGTGGGAAAAGGACAAACAACGAATCCCGCATGGCGAGTTGAAGGACAGGCGCTCCTTACCCGACTGTGGGTCCCGTATCTTTATCAGGCCGTCGTCGTAGCTGGCGGCGAGCAGCCTGCCGTCCGGCGAGAAAGCCACGGCGACGCAATGCGCTGGGCCGCCCTTGAAAACCGTGCGCCGGGCCAGCGGGGACACGTCCCACAGCGTCACGTCCGTTTCTCCGACTGTGGCAAACGTCTTGCCGTCGGGGCTGAAGGCGGCGGACCAGAATTGGTCCTGTTTCCACGCGCCGGCGCCATCGACGACGTCGCCCGTTTCGGGATTGATGAAGCGAATGGCGCCGTCTCGGCCCGTCGCCGCCAGCACCTTACCGTCGGGGGAGAACGTCAGGGCATCCACCACGCCCCGGAAATACGGGGAGTCTTCGGTGAAATTGAACGTCTTCTTGGCCTTCTCGGTGCCGATGTCCCAGAGAACGATCTGGAAGTGGTAGTCGATGCCGAAGGTGGCCAGTGTCTTGCCGTCGGGGCTGAAGGCGACCAAACTGACCCAATTGGCGTGGCCCTTCAGCTCGGCGAGCTGCCTGCACGTCGCGGCGTCCCAGACGCGCACGGCCCCATCGGTATGGCCCGTGGCGAACCGCGTGCCGTCCCGGCTGTAGGCGAAGGCGCGGACCGAACTCAGGTTATTCTTGATAATGACGTGCTGGCAGTCATTCTTCAGGTCCCACAGGATCAGCCCAACCGGCGACGCCCCCTTCATTTCGCCGGCGATGGCAAGCGTGTCTCCCTTCGGGTCAAAGCTTGCACAAATAAACGCCTCGGGCATCTCGTCGCACGCCGACGGCAGTTCCAGGAACGGCGTGCTAGTAGGCGCGGGCGCAGGCAAGCCGCTTGCAGGCCATAAACCGCTGAGAAGCAACGCCACGGCCGCTCTTAGAGCCGGCAGCGGCGCTTTGGAGGAGGCGCAGCCCCAGATCCGCGGGGTGGCCTTGCGCCACCGGAGTTGAGGGGAAACCAATGCTAATGCTCCTTTTAAGATGTTAAGAAGCGTTTAACCGCCTGCGGCGTGCTTGTAAACTTGTCCGTCGCCATCCCTTTGGCAGCAGCCGGGCCCAAGCCGGAAGACGGCGTTCACGGGTCCGAATGCGGGGTGATCTCCTTGCCCGCGAGCAGGTCCCAGATGACCAGGCTGCCGCCGCCGGACACGGCCAGCAGCCGGCTGTCGGGGGAAAAGGACAAGTAACCATAACCATCAAACGGTTTGAAGGAGAGGCGCTCTTTTCCCGATTGCGGATCCCGGACGATTACCCTGCCGTCGTCGTAGCTGGCTGCGAGCAGCTTCCCGTCCGGCGAGAAGGCGACGGTGCAGCAGTCCGCAGAGCCGCTTTTGAAGGCGGAACGGCGTGCTAGCGGGGCGAGGTCCCACAGGGTTACCTCCTTGTCGTCGGCCGTGGCCAGCGTCTTGCCGTCGGGGCTGAAGGCCACTGTCCAGAATGAATCCCGCAGTTATACGCCGGCGCGGTCGATCTCACCCGTCTCGAGGTTGATCAACTCAACCTTGCCGCCTCGGCTCCCCACGGCCAGCGTCTTTCCGTCCGGCGAGAACGACAAAGCGGCCAAGGTTCTCCAAGAGCTGAAATCTAACTTCGTTAGAGCCTTATTGGCGTCGAGGTCCCACAAAATGACTTCGCTGTCCCCGTCGGACGTGGCCAGGGTTTTCCCGTCGGGAGAGAAGGCGACCGACTCCACGCGGTACTTGTGCCCGGTCAACTCGGCGAACTGCTTGAATGTCGCGGCGTCCCAAACTCTCACAACGCCGTCCGTGTGCCCCGTGGCGAACCGCTTGCCGTCCGTGCTGTAGGCCAAGGAGCGGACGCCTTTCAGGTTTTTTTTCACGATGAGGCGCTGATAGTCGTTATCCAGATCCCAGAGGGTAAGCCCGATCTTGCCCGAGTCGTCGCCCATCGCCAGGGTACTTCCGGTCGGGAGGAAAACGGCGCCGGCACCGCGCGCTAGCGCAATCGGCGCCGCCAGGACGACGATGGCAATGGCGATGATCGCCGCGCGGGTCGGCTTCCGTGGCCTCCTGCGCAGGGGTGGCGACGGCTTCATTATGCCGCTCCTTCGGGTGTTCACGGGCTGACACATCCTTCGTACCTCCTCGGGCGTGAGTGGGCGGTGTAGCAGCGTCAGTTGTTCTTGTCCCGGATGGTAAACTGCTTGAAATACTTGAAGATGAAATCCATGTCCACCGTGAAGGAAGCGCCATACGCTCCGCGGGCCGGGTTGTTCCACGGATTCTGGATCGTGAACATCGGCTTTTGCGGATTTGCCAGATCGATGTTGGTGATCGTGTAGGCGTGGGGACCGAACAGGGTGTCTTCGTTTGGCGGCGCGCCTATCTTGATGTCCACGGGGACGGCCAGGGTGATCACTTGCTGGTTCTGGAAGGCCGTTACCAGGGCTTTTTGAATCTGCGCTTCGGCCTGGTTCTGCTTCACGGTCGTGCCCTTCCCGAAAGCGAAGAATGCCTGGATGTTGGGCAACGCCTTAAAACCCGCCGAAATGTAGGTGATTGTCTTGTTGCCCGTGAGCGCCTCAATGGCATCGGACGACTGGTTGGGCGCGATCAGCCGGCGCGTTTCCGGGAAAGGAGGCCGCCGGCTGGCGGGCCCGCCAGCACATCCAGGACGACATCGGCCGCTCGTTCGCAGGCGCCGGGCGCCGCTGCGCGGCGGCGCAGCGCCGCCAGTTCGGCCTGCACGCCGCTGTACGCCGCCGGATCGTCCAGCCAGCGCAGGATGTGTCCGGCCATCGCTTGGGCCGGCAGCCGCGACGCCAGGTACTCGGGGAACAGCTCCTTGCCGGCCAGCAGATTCACGAGGCTGATGTACGGGCACTGGATGATGAACCGCGATCCCAGCACTTCCAGCCAGTGCAGCTGGTATGCGACCACGGCCGGTTTGCCGTGGTAGAGCAGCTCCAGCCCGACGGAACCCGACTTGGCGATCGCGGAGTGCGCCAGGTGGATGATCTCCGCAGTGCGGCCGACGTGCACCTCGATCGGCAGGGATCGACCGCCCAGCTGTTCCTCGATGAGTCGTCCATGCTCCGGCCGCAAGCAGGCGACGAGGAAGCGCACGTCGGACCGCCGGGCGTGCAGCATGGCCGCGGCGTCGGCCATCGCCTGGAAATTGTGCCGCACTTCCTGGCGGCGCGAGCCAGGCAGCAGGGCGATCACCGTCCCCGGCCGGCTGCGTTGCTCCGCGACGAACGCCTCATCCAGACGCCGCTCGTGCAACTCGTCGAAATAGGGATGGCCAATATAGCGGGCGGCGACGCCCCTTTGCCGATACCATTCCTCCTCAAAAGGCAATGTGCAGAGCACATGATCGGCGAGTCGGCGCATCCACTTCACGCGCCACGACGCCCAGGCCCACAGCTGCGGCGGCACGAACCAAACGACCGGAATTCCGTGCTTGCGAGCGCGCTTGGCCAGCCACCAGTGGAACGCCGGGAAGTCGATCAGCACCAGAGCGTCGGGCCGCAGCTCGCCGAACAATTGACCGGCCTGCTTGAGAATGGCGGGGACGCGCGGGATGCTGGACAGAACGCGCAGTAAGCCGACGCCGGCCAATTCGGTGAGGGGGTAATGGATGCGGCAGCCGGCCCCGCTCATGCGATCGCCGCCGAAGCCGTGGATTTCGATGTCGGGCTGACGGCGGCGCAGCGCTTGGATGAGGCTGGCGCCGTGCAAGTCGCCGCTCGGCTCGCCGGCGCTGATGAACAGTCGCATGGGGCGTCCTGCCGCTAGGGGAAAGGGGGCGAGGCGGCGCAGCGTAACAGGAAAGCGGAAAGACGGGCAAGGGCGGTTTCGAAGCGGTCGCGCCTCAGAACTGCAACGAGCAGGTGAACTGCCACTGGTTGACGCTGGTCGGCATGGTGTTCACCGGCAGCACGACGCCGCCCGACATCCACCAGTTCGGCGCCATTTGCCAGTGCAGCCCCGGCAGCACTTCCACGGCGTTGGGCGTCGCCGCCATCGTGGAGGCGTCATAGCGATAGCGGCCCAGCGCTTCCACGAAGACGAAAACATTGCCGGACCCGTCCGGCCCCGCCTGCGTGAGCGGATGCTGCACCGCCATGCCGTACTGCACCGCCTGGTCGAGCTGATTGGTCCAGCTGGTGTTGAGGTTGACGTTCTTGCCGACAAAGCCCTGGATGGCCGTGCCGTCGTCCAGCGAATGGAACAGCGCCACCGACGGAATCACCGTGGTCGGCCCGTCGTCCAGGCCGTCGTTGTCCCGGCCGGCCGGCTTCAATGCCTGGAAGGACACGGTGCAGCCGGTGGTCGGCGAATCAAAGAGCTGCACTTGCGTATGGACTTTGTAATAGCCGACGCCGCCCGGGTCGCCGGGCCGGCGCAGATCGAAGAACGGGTTGTCGGGGCCCATCGACACCGACAGCCAATCCACGCCGCTGTCGGCCGGCGTTGCGTCGCTTGCGGATTCGTCGGGATCGGACAGGCCGACCGGATCGCTGAGAAACCCGGGCGTGATGCGGAACAACCGGATACGGTTGGCGCGGGCTGCCGAGGCGGCGTTGGCGCTGGCCTCGGCGTCCAAATCGCCGGACAGGATCGGGCTGCTGCTCCAATCGACGGCCTCGTCCGCCCGCAGCATCGCCGGCGGAAGGAGCAGCAGCAACAATCCGGGCGCAAGCCAAGCCGCCCGCCGGTGTATATTGGCCGTTCTGCTCATTGATCTCGCGATTCGGAGGCAACCGGATTGGGAATTGCGCCGCGCGGCCGCGGCGTGCCCTTTCCATATCGTCACGCGACCGAGAAAACAAGAGGAAAGGTCGGGGCCGAACATCCACCTTGCCCCGCCCGCCCGGCCCGCCCGCCCCTCTTGTCGGGAAAAGTCGCGCAACCGCACCGACCATACCCTTGTCAGCCCCGCGCCGCTGCGGTTCAATAGCCGAAAGTCCCCACTCTCCGGGCGCTCGCGCGACCCGGCTCTCCAGGCGCTTGCCCCGCTCGCCCCGGCGGCACTCGGAGCATCCCATGCTGCGCAGATTATCGCCGTCTCTTCTCGGCCTCGCTTGCTTGGCCGGGCTGCTTTCTCCGGGGGCTGACGCACCCCGGCTCGCCGCCGCGCCGGACCCGAAGCCGGAAAAGAAACCGTCGCTCCCCACGGCGCAGCAACCTTCCGCCGAGGAAGCGCAATGGATCTGGTTCGATGAGGGCGACCCAACTGTGTCCGCCCCGGCCGAGACGCGCTACTTCCGCCGGGTCTTCGCCATCACGCGGCCCGTCTCGAATCCCATCACCGAGGCGTCGCTCGACATCACCGCCGACAACGCATACACGGTCTGGCTCAACGGCGTCGAGGTGGGCAAGGGCGACGATTGGATGACCGTCCAGCATTACGACGTGCAGAAGCTCCTTGTGGACGGCAAGAACATCGTCGCCGTCGAAGCTCGCAACACGGAAGGGCCGGCCGGCCTGATGGTGCGGCTGAGCTATACGCCCAACGGCCAATCGAAGCTGGCCCTGTGCAGCGACGCCTCGTGGAAAGCCTCGCAAACAGCCGGCAAGGACTGGCAGAAAATCGACTTTGACGATGCTTCCTGGAAGCCAGTCAAGGCGCTCGGGCCTTACGGCAAGACGGCCCCGTGGAACCAGGTCGCCGCGGCCGGCAATCCGCGCTTCACCGTGCCGGAAGGCTTCCGCGTCGTCATGGCGGCGAAAAACCCCGATCCCAACGACGTCTTCTCGCTGGTCAACATGACCTTCGACGCCAAGGGCCGGCTGCTCGTCTCGCAGGAAAGCGGGCCGGTCCTCCTTTGCACCGACCCGGACAAGGACGGCGTGCTGCAGAACGTTCGGCCCTATTGCAGCATCGTGAAGAACTGTCAGGGCATGTGCTGGGTCGGCGATTCGCTGATGCTGGTCGGCGAGGGGCCGCAAGGCGCCGGGCTGTACCGCTGCCGCGATACCAAGGGCAAGGACGAGATCGACCAGGCGGTGCTGGTGTTCCCCTATGCGAAGGTCAAGGTGCCCGGCTACGGCGATATCGGCGGCATGGGCGAACATGGGCCGCACGCCGTCCTGCACGGCCCCGACGGCTGTCTCTACGTCGTCAACGGCAACCACACCTGGGCCAATGTCGCCGTTTTGGCGGCCAATTCTCCGCTGCTGCGCTGGCCGCACGGTCAGATGGAACCCGACCAGGATCAGCCCGGCACGACCGAGGACACGCTTCTGCCGCGGCTCAACGACGCCAACGGCCACGCCACCAACATTCTGGCGCCCGGCGGCTGCATCTGGCGACTCGACCCCGACGGCAAGAACCCGGCCCTCGTTGCTTGCGGTTTCCGCAATGAATTCGACGCCGCCCTCAGCCTCAACGGCGAATTGTTCACGTTCGACAGCGACATGGAATGGGACGAAAACCTGCCGTGGTATCGGCCGGTGCGCGTGAATCACTGCCCGCCCGGCGCCGATTTCGTCTGGCGCACCGGCTCGGCCAACACGCCGAGTTATTACATCGACAGCCTGCCGGCCATATATGACGTCGGCCGCGGCTCGCCGGTCGGCATGGAGTTCTACGAACACACCGCCTTCCCGGCGAAGTACCACGGCGCCTACCTGATGGCCGACTGGTCGCTCGGCATCATCTACGCCGCCTATCTGAAACCGGATGGAGCGAGCTATAAACTGGATCTCGAAAAGTTCTGCACGGGCGCCCCGATGAACGTGACCGACCTCGGCGTCGCTCCCGACGGCTCGGTGTACTTCACGATGGGCGGCCGGCACACCCAGGGTGGGGTTTATCGGATCGTTTATGACGGCGAACGAAAGGGAACGGCGAAAACGCCGGCCGGTAGGGGCGAGGTTACCTCGCCCCTACTGGCCTGGCCGCAGCCGCAGGAGGCCTGGAGCCGGGCGGCCCTGGCGAAGTGGATCAAGGACGAGAAAATCGATCTGTCCAAGCAGCTTTTCCCCGTCATCGCCGACGCGGCCCGGCCCGCCGCCGAGCGCATCAAAGCAATGATGCTGCTGCAGATGAACGATCGGGCGCTCGACGTCAACAGCCTGGTGCAGCTGATGACGGACAAGGACCCGCTGATCCGCGCCCAGGCCGTCTACCTGATCGGCGTCAACGGCGACCGCGCCGCTCAGCCAGCCCTTGTCGCCGCTCTCAAGGACGACGACGCCTTTGTCCGGCGGCGCGCGTGTGAAGCGCTGATCCGCTGCAACTTGGCGCCGCCGCCGCCGGCCGTGTGGCCGCTGCTCGGCGATTCGGATCGATTCGTCCGCACGGCCGCGCGGCTCTGCCTGCAACGCCTGCCGGTCAAGGATTGGGTCAAGCATCTGTGGACCGAGGAAAACGATCTCATTTTCATGGAAGGCGTCGTCGCCCTGTGCAAAATCGACCAGGCCGGGCCGTTCGAGGAGCAGATCTTCGACCATCTGCACAAGGGCGTACCGGACGACGCTGAATCGCAGCTGCAATATCTGCGAACGCTGCAACTGGCGCTGCTGCACACGCCGCCGGACAAGCGGCCCGGCAGCGTGCGCGGCATCGCGCTGGAATGCGAAGACTTTTTCCCGACGAAGGACTGGCGCGTCAACCGCGAGTTGGCCCTCGTCCTGGCGTATTTCCGCCGCGACAACACGCTGGGGTCCGACGACGGCGTCACGCCCAAGATCATCCAGGCGCTGCTTGACGCCAAGGGCGATCGACCGCAGCAAATCCATTACTTCTACTGCCTGCGCTTCCTCACCGACGGATGGACGCCGGCTCAGAAAAAGGCGGTAGCCGAGTGGTACGAAGGCACGCGCGACTGGAAAGGCGGCAACAGCTACTCCGGCTTCCTGGCGAACATCTTCAAGGAAACCTTGGCGGCTTACGATCTCGGCGACCGCGAAGCGTTGCTCCGTTCCGGCGAGAAGACGCCGACCGTGACCGTCGCGCTGGCCAAGCGCCTGCAAGAGGACAAACAGCCGCAATTGCTGTCGGCTTTGTCGGAGTTGGGGAAGCGCTTGCCGCCGGGCGTGGAGGCGCGCGGCGCCGTGGACGACGCCCTGGCGGAAACGGCCCTCGCACAACCGGTCGGCGCCCGCTTTGGGTATCTGCTTGAGGCGCTGAATACGCCGAACAAGGTGGAGCTGTTCAAGGTGGTGGAAGCGCTGAAGAAGGAAGCGGACAAGCCGAAACCGGGCGACGCGGCCGCGTACCGCGCGGCGCTGACGGCGGCGGGACGGCTCGGCGAGGCTGATCGCTGGAAGGTGGTGGAGTTGCTGCGGCTCTGGAGCAACGGCAAACAGTTCGGCGCCGACGACGGCGACTGGAAGAAGGAGCTGGGTTCCTGGTCGAAATGGTTCAACCAGACGTTCCCCAAGGAATCGCCGCTGCCGAACGTGGCCGGCGACATCCCGGTCGTCTCCAAATACAAGTACGACGAACTGCTGACTTTCCTCGCGACGAAGGAAGGGAGCAGCGGCGACGCCGTGAGGGGCAAGGCGGTCTTCACCAAGGCCCAGTGCATCAAGTGCCACAAGTTCGGCAAGGACGGCGACGGCGTCGGGCCGGACCTGACGACGGTGTCGAAGCGCTTCAAGCGGCCCGACATTCTGGAGTCGATCTATTACCCGTCGAAGGTCATCAGCGACCAATACCGTTCGACGCAATTTCTCACCAAGCAGGGCCAGACGATCCTCGGCCTCGCTTCGCTGCAAGGCGACGTCTACACGGTGCTGCAGAAGGACGGCACGAAGGTGACGCTGAAGCGGGACGAAGTGGACCAGCAATTCACGTCGCTGATTTCGGTGATGCCGGAGCAATTGCTGGACCAGCTGGACAAGAAGGAGATTGCGGATCTGTTTGCATTCCTGGAATCGGAGCCGGCCAAGTAGGGGAAACACCCCGGTTCCCACGCTCTGCGTGGGAACCACTTCCGGACGCTCTGCGTCGCGGAAAATCAGCATCCGCCGCCGCACCGGATGTATCGGGACGCAGAGCGTCCAGGCGTGCGTTCCCACACAGAGCGTGGGAACGAGATGGCACAGGAGAGCGGAGGGCTGAATCATGTCCGACCTGGCGCGCTGGAACCCCACGGGTCGCTTCACCGGCCTGTCGGACCTGTATGCAAAATATCGGCCGAGCTATCCCGAAGAAGCAGTAGACTTCATCATCCGTCGCTGCGGCTTGGATTCGACGACGACGCTGGTGGACGTGGGTTGCGGCACCGGCATCTCCAGCCGTCTGTTCGCCGCTCGTGGAATCCCGGTGATCGGCGTCGATCCGAACGACGAGATGCGCAGCCGGGCCGAGGCGAGCGGGGGGCGTAAGCCCC
>DATKHW010000206.1:0-3350 GCA_035546275.1 Gemmataceae bacterium | reverse complement strand
GAAAACGAGCTATCGTCTGGTTCTGGGCAAGGAGAAAGAGGACAAGCCGTTTCTGCAAGGCTGGGCCGTGGTCGAAAACGCCACCGACGAGGATTGGAAGGATGTGCGCATGGCCCTGGTAAGCGGCCGGCCGATCTCATTCCAAATGGATCTGTACACGCCGCTGTATGTGCCGCGTCCGACGGTGGTGCCGGAGCTATTCGCCTCCCTGCGGCCTGTCACCTACAACGGCGATCTTACGGATAAGCTGCGCACCGCCCTGAGCAGCCAGGAAAGGCTATTGGCACAGGTCGAAAAGGGTGCCAAGCCGCAAGAAGCAGGTGACGCCGAAGCCAAGGCGAAGGAATCGCAACGTCTCTATGAGCTGCACACGGGCGTCATAAGCATGGATCAGTACTACGCCGATCTGCGAAAGGCTCAAAATGCAAAGCTGGACCTGGGCAACGCCGGCGTTTCAACGATGGCGACCGCCACGAAACTGGGCGATTTCTTCCAGTACGCGATCGACAAGCCGGTGACCCTGCCGCGCCAAAAATCCGCCCTTCTGCCCATCGTCAACAAGGACGTGGAGGGCACGCGCGTATCCATCTACAACGAAGCTACCCAGGCCAAGTTCCCCCTGCTCGGTCTCAAGTTCAAGAACACCAGCGGCCTGCACCTGATGCAAGGCCCGATCACCGTCTTTGAAGGCTCCAATTACGCCGGAGACGCCCGCATCCTCGACGTCGAGCCCAACGAGGAGCGGCTGATCTCCTACGCCGTGGACCTCGGCACGGAAATCAACCCCGTTCCGTCCAGCGACAACGGCCGGCTGGTGCAGGTGAAGATCGTGAAGGGCATTCTGCACAGCCAGACCAAGGTGCGCGAGACCAAGACTTACACCATCGTCAACCGCAACGATCAAGAACGCCTGGTGCTGGTGGAACATCCCGTTCGCAACGAGTTCCATCTCACCGACGACACCACGAAACCGGCTGAAACGGCCAGCGACGTCTATCGCTTCGAGGTGAAAGTGCCCGCCGGCAAGACGGCGACGCAGGTGGTGACCGAGGAACGGATCGTCAACGAGCAGGTGCAGCTGACCAGCAGCAACGACGATCAGATGCGCTTCTTCATCAACAGCACGATCAGCAGCGCCAAGGTCAAGGACGGTTTGAAGCAGGCGTTGGATTTGCGTTTCACGCTGGCGGCGACGCAACGGGCCATCGCCGACAAGCAGCGGGAGCTGAAGGACATAACCGACGATCAGGTGCGGCTGCGCGCCAATCTGAAGGAGATGCCTCCGACGGCCGCCGCTTACAAGCGTTACCTGGACAAGTTCGACGCTCAGGAGACGCAGATCGAGAAGCTCCAGGAGGACATCAAAAAGATGCAGGAGACGGAGAGCCAGCAGCGGAAATCGTTCGAGGACTTCCTCAACACCTTCTCCGCCGAATAGGATTCAAAAAGTCTCACGCAAAGACGCAAAGCAGGGGCGAGATTGCCCCGCCCCTGCGTCTTTGCGTCTTTGCGTGAGATTTCTCAAACTATTGCCTGCATTGTTTCGTCTAGCGCTAGGAACACGCTGCGCCAAAACGACATTCGTCTCTCCCAGGAAAGGATCAGCCATGCGTCGCGCCTACTTGCTGGCGGCGGGGACTGGCCTCGCGGCCGTCGTCGGCCTGACCGCCTATCTCACCCGCAGTCTCGCCGATCCGCCCAAGCCCGCCGCCGCCGCCCCGAAGCCGCCCGCATCGATCGCGCCTGCCCCAACGGCCGCCGCACAGTCCGATAGCTCGGTTCAGCTGCCGATCGGCCAGGTGGTGCTGTTTTCCAGCGGCGTCGGCTATTTCCAGCGCGAAGGCGTCATCGACGGCGACGCCCGCGTCGATCTCTCCTTCCCCGTCTCGGATATCAACGACCTCATCAAGTCGATGGTGCTGCGCGATCTCGACGGCGGACATGTCTCCGCCGTCAGCTACGACAGCAACGCCCCAGTGGAAAAGACGCTGCAATCCTTCGCCGTAAACTTGTCGGCCAATCCGACGTTTGGACAGATTCTCAACCAGGCCCGCGGCGAGAAGGTGGAAGTGGTCTTGCAGCAGGCCAACGCCGCCCAGCCCGGAACCATGACCGGCAGCATCATGGGCGTCGAAGCCAAGCAAGAAGCCGTCGGCAAGGACGTCGTCAACGTCGAGCAGCTCAACATGTGGTGCGCCGACGGCATGCGCTCGGTCAAGCTGTCGGAGCTGCAGCGGGTGCGCTTCCTCAATCCGGTAATGGACAGCGAGGTTCGCAAAGCCTTGGAGACGCTGACGCTTTCCCACGACACGCAGAAGAAGGCCGTTTCCCTCAATTTTGTGGGCGAGGGGAAGCGGAACGTGCGCGTCGGTTATGTGATCGAGAGCCCGATCTGGAAGACAAGCTATCGGCTGGTGCTGGGCAAAGAGAAGGAAGACAAGCCGTTCCTGCAAGGTTGGGCCGTCGTTGAAAATGCGACGGACGAGGATTGGAAGGATGTGCGCATGGCGTTGGTCAGCGGCCGGCCCATCAGCTTCCAAATGGATCTGTATACGCCGCTGTACGTGCCGCGGCCGACGGTCGTGCCGGAGCTGTTCGCGTCGTTGCGGCCGGTCACCTACAACGGCGATCTTACGCAGCGGGAAAAGGCTGTGGCGCAGAACTATTTTGAGCAAGTCGAGGAACAACGCCAATTGGCTTTGCGCGCTCCGGCGGCGTCTGAGTCCACCAGCTTCGCGGCGGCGGGGATCAACGGCCAAGGGGCCGGCCGCGGAGGCGAGGCCAAGGGCGCCAAGCGGGCCGAGAGCGAGCGCGAATTCCTCGCCGACATGAAACAGGGCGTCACCCCAATGGCGACGGCGACCAAGCTGGGCGACTTCTTCCAGTACGCCATCGACAAGCCGGTCACGCTGCCCCGCCAGAAGTCGGCCCTGCTACCGATCGTCAACAAGGATGTGGAAGGAACCCGCGTCTCCATCTACAACGAACGCACCCAAGCCAAGTTCCCCCTCCTGGGTCTCAAATTCAAGAACACGTCCGGCCTGCATCTGATGCAAGGCCCCATTACCGTCTTTGAAGGCTCCAACTACGCCGGAGACGCCCGCATCCTCGATGTCGAGCCGAATGAAGAACGGCTGATCTCCTACGCCGTGGACCTCGGCACGGAAGTCAATCCCGTGCCGTCCTCCGACAATGGCCGGGTCGTGCAGATCAAGGTCGTGAAGGGCATCCTGCACAGCCAGGCCAAGGTGCGCGAGACCAAGACCTACACCGTTGTCAACCGCAACGACCAGGAACGCCTTGTCCTGATCGAACACCCCGTCCGCAATGAGTTCCACCTGACCGACGAC
>DATKHW010000205.1:0-3490 GCA_035546275.1 Gemmataceae bacterium | reverse complement strand
AGGGGGCGTATGGGCACTGTACGAATGGGGCGGGGAGGGGGGAAGCGCAGAGAGCGAGCGCGCCGGGGGAATGACAGCTGAGTAGCGTCCTAAAAGCGGGTGGCGACCTAAGTCGGACGGCTGCGGTGGCTTTCACTGTGCAGCCGTTGTATGATCGAGCGCTGATGAAACCGGAGTTGCATCGGAGACAAGGCGCCTGAGGGGCCAAGGGAAAGCGCGGTGGCTTCACCCTTGCCCGGCCGAGCCTCTGCAAAGGGCAACACCTATGGAACCGTCCAGCAGCGCCACACAGACTATCCTCCGCCATGGCATCGCCTTGCTGTTGCTTGGAGCTTTCGCCGCCGGCGCGAGGCCGGATGGGAAAATGCAGAAGCCCCTCGTCCTTGAAGGACACAACGGCGCTGTGTACTGCGTCGCCTTCTCACCGGACGGAAAGACGCTCGCCTCCGGCGACCTCGACGGGACCATTCTCCTCTGGGACGTTGGCGCGACCAAACAAATCGGCTCCCTCAAGGAGGACAAACCGGCCTCGATCCTTTTCTTAGGCTTCGCAGCCGGTGGAAAGACTCTCATCGTGGCAGGAAAATGGACCGGAAAACAAGCTCCCTGGTTGGAGGCTGGTTTCGTCCAGTTCTGGGACCTCGATAAACGCCAAGTACGGGATACGATCAAATTCCGAGCTGGGTTCCCAATGGTCGTCGCGCCCAACGGCAAGATGATCGCGACGTTCACCCCAGCTCCATCCCTGCTTACCGACATCTATCTCTGGGACGCAACATCGGCCGAAAAGCTAGGGACTATCCCCGGCGGCGACGTCGTTCCAATGGTGTTCGCCTTTTCGGCGGACAGCAGCACGCTTGCCGTGGGTCTAATGGATGGAACCGCGCAATTATGGGATGTGAAGTCACGCCAGAACGTGGCAGCTTGGCAGCCTGAGGCCTCGGCCATCTGCGATCTGGCATTTTCGCCCGACGGAAAACTGCTGGCAACCACTAACTCGCGTCAGACATCGATCAGTGACGTCGCGTTGAGAAAAGTCGCAGACCACTACTACGCCAGCTCTGATACGTATGGCTGTCTTGCGTACTCCCCCAAAGGGAGCTATCTGGCGATCGCAGGCGATGGCAAATTGGCGCTGATAGGACTGGTACGAGGGTTGCCGGACTCGCAGATGCTTGCAGAGCAGGAGGACATCTCGCGCATTGCCTTTTCGTCCGACGGCAAATCGCTTGCCGCGGCCTGCGGCGAGAACAAGACCGTTAAGATATGGCAAATGCCAAAGGAATGAGCAAGCAGGGGTGGCGACCCACTCAGCGGTCAGGGGATTCATACAATACCTGCCCCTGCTGCGCGATCTCGCGCCGGAAGAAGTCGCCCAGTTCCAGCCGGCGTTGCAATGTCTCCGGCGTCCGCACGATCAGATCGACGCCGAAGTCGCACGGCACGGCCTGCCAGATGCGCAGCGACCGCCGCCGCGCCGGGACAAGCGTTGCGCTCAGCCGTCCTCGCCCCAGCGCCGCAGCAACCGGTGCGGCACGGCCAGCTGATCGCAGATGCGGCCGACCACGAAATCCACCAGATCCGCAATCGACCCCGGCTTCGTGTAAAACGCCGGCGACGCCGGCAGCACCACGGCGCCGGCTTCGGCGCACGCCGCCAGGTTCCGCAATTGGATCAGGTGCAGCGGCGTCTCGCGCGGAACGAGAATCAGCTTTCGCCGCTCCTTCAAGTGGACGTCGGCCGCTCGGTGGATGAGGTTCTGCGACAGGCCGTGAGCGACGGCGGCGGCCGTGCCCATGCTGCACGGGCAGATCGCCATGCCGCCGGTCAGGAACGAGCCGCTGGCGATGCCGGATCCGAAATCGCGGTAATGGTGATAGTGCAGCCGACTGGCCGCCGAAGCCGCCGCTTCGCCGAGCAGGTCGGCCGGGGCGAAGGCATCCAAGCGAATGGTGCGCTCCAGTTCGCGCTCCATCACCTCGACCGCCGACGGGCTGACGGTCAGATGAACGTTGCGTCCCGCCTGCAGCAGCACTTCCAGCAGCCGCACGGCGTACACCGAGCCGCTGGCCCCCGTGATCGCGACGACCAGGTCGTCGGCCGCCATCGCCATTCTCCCTTCCGAAGTCAGCCGGCCGGGCCGTTGGTCGCGGCCGGCGTGGATGGGATCGGCTCCAGCCGGACGACGTGCATGAGCGAAATGACCGTGTAGCTGTTGTAGTATGTCTGGTCTGGGTCCGCAGCAAACCCGATAAAGGCCGTCGTCATTCCCGGCACGACGAGGTCCGGGTGGCGGATGTCGTACGTGGTCCCGTCGGATAGGTACATGCGGAAAGGCACAAAGGGTTTCTTCCGCAGCTCGCTTTGCAATTCGATGGGGCTCATCGGCATTTCCTCCCATCGCTCACTCTATCACACCGGCGTGGGGCGCCCAAGCGCATGCCCGCGCCCTTGTGCCGACGGCAGTCCTGCAGATGCGCACGGGGCGAACCGGCATGGGGCGGCGTCCGGAGATATTACGGCTAGGAATTCGCCGCATCCTCGGACGAGCGCAGCAGCTCCGCCACAACGTAGGCCAGCAGACGGATGACGTCGGTTTGCCGTTCCGACCCGTCCAGCTCGCCGCGGGCGATCCGGTCGATGTCGGGCAGCAGCACGCGCAGCTGATCGAAGCCCCCGGTTCGGCCGGATGCCGTCGCCGGACCGGCGCCGCGCGGGATGCTGCCGTCCAGGAACCAGTGGAAGGTTCGGCCGTCGGCGAGGACGGCGATGCCTTCCGGGGCGCCGCCGGCCATCTGGCGCTCGATGGCGTCGTAGGCCTCGTCGGAAAGGGGGACCGACCGTTCGATGCGGCCGTCGGGGCTGACGGCCGGGGCGCCCACCCATTCCGTCTGATGATGACTGTGCAGGTTGCCGGAGATTCGTACCGTGGCCATCGGTTGTGTCTCCTGATGGGGTCTGCGATCTTCGACAAAAACTGGGGCTATTGTAACCGGCCTGGAGGGATTGCGACAGATGGCGAAAAGAGGACAGCGGCGGCGTCGCGGCGTTCCACTTGAGCCGGATTTATGGAAGCGCTCAGGAAGCGCCCGGCAGACGGCGGCGCAGCTCTTCGTTTTCCCGGCGCAGGCGCTCGATCTCGGCATCGGCTCGCTTGTTCGCCTCCACCACTTCTGGCGGAATCGGCAGCCGCCGCCGGGCCGCCGGGTCGTATAGCCGCAACAGGTCGCCGTCCGCTTCCAGGTGCAGGCCTAGCACCTTGCTCGGCAGTCGGCTCTTCACCGGACGGATCGGCCGGTATTGCCCGGATGCCAACCGGAACCCCTGCAACCGCGGATGGAGATACTCCTCGAAAGGATCGAAGAGGAAATACTCCGCCACGCGGAGAACATCCTGGTAAATGGCACGCTTCGTTTGCTCGTCCGTTTCCCGCGTCGTTTCCGACGTAAACTCGACGACGAACTGCGGCGCCGCCCCTTCCTCCCAGACG
>DATKHW010000204.1:0-9604 GCA_035546275.1 Gemmataceae bacterium | reverse complement strand
GGCCGGATCGATCGAGTCGGCGTCGCCGGCGCGGTCGCCCTGAGCGTCGCTGCCTCGGCTGTTCTGCTGGGATGTCATGCCGTTTTGCACCCGGACGTAAGTCCGCTGGCCGCCCACCTGCCGGCGCTGGTCTTCCGCCATACGCTGCTCGCGGCCATCGTCTTCAGCACGGCAAACGCCGTTTTGGAAGAGCTGCTTTGTCGCTGGGTGCTGTATGACGCCGTCGAGGCGGAATGGGGCGGCGCGATGGCGGTTGCCGCGACGTCCGTGTTTTTCGGCCTGGGGCACTGGAACGGCTATCCGCCGGGCTGGATGGGCGCGTTCCTGGCGGGCGCCTACGGCGTCGGCCTGGCGCTGCTGCGCCGGTGGAGCGGCGGCCTGGCGCTGTCGATGGCGTGTCACATCGGCGCGGATGCGACTATCTTCTGGATTCTGGTATCGTCGGGGGCGCTTGCCGGGCCATAAAGGAGATCCACGCGCTTCACGAAATCATCAACTCTTCCACGCGCCGGATTCCGGGGATCGTGCCGCCGGTAACGTCCTGATACAGATCCTTGAGATGTTCTCTGAGGTCGTCAAACGTTTCGCCCTGGGTCCAGTAATCCGGATAGTCTTGGAGGTAGCCGAGCCAGACCCCGTCCTCCTCCCACACGATGATTTTGACGGCTTGCATCGTTGCTCCTTGGGGAGATGAATCTAATGAAAGGGCGAAAGGCGACGGCGATGCCCATTTGCGGCTCAGTGTATCAGGCCGCGCGGCATTCTTGCATTGCCGGCCAGAAGCGGCGACAATAATCCAAGACTCGAAAAGCATTCCTCCGGCCGGAGGCCATTCCATGCGTCGCCGTCTGTCCCTGCTCCTGCTGACGCTGTGCTGCACGGCCGCGTATGCCGACGATCCTACCTATTGGGCCTTCCGCAAACCCGTCCGCGTCGATCCGCCGCAGGTCAGCGATCCGCATTGGGTGCAGAATTCCATCGACGCCTTCGTTCTCGCCAAGCTCGATAAGGCCGGCCTCAAGCCGTCGCCGCCCGCGTCCAAGGCCGCCTTGCTCCGCCGCGTCACTTGCGACCTCATCGGTCTGCCGCCCACGCCGAAGGAGATTGACGACTTCCTCGGCGACGATCGGCCCGACGCCTACGAGCGCGTCGTGGACCGCCTCCTCGCCTCGCCGCACTTCGGCGAACGGCAGGCACAGCACTGGCTCGACGTCGTCCGCTACGCCGAATCCAACGGCTATGAGTCGGACGGCGAACGGCCCAACGCCTGGCGCTATCGGGACTACGTTGTGCGATCCTTTAATGAGGATAAGCCGTATGATCGGTTTCTGACGGAGCAGCTGGCCGGCGATTTGACGGCGTCTTCCGTCGCTAACGCTTCCGGCTCGTCGGAGGACGCCGAGCGCCTGATCGCGGCCGGCTTCAATCGCTGCGGTCCGGTCCACCAGACCAGCGGCAACGTGGACCAGGCCGTGCTGCGGCAGGAATTGCTCACCGAAATGACCAACGGCGCCGGGGCCGCCTTCCTCGGCCTCACCGTCGGCTGCGCCCGCTGCCACGACCACAAATTCGATCCCATTCCGCAAGCCGATTACTACCGCCTCCAGGCGTTTTTCAGCGCTGCTCACCCGAAGGAGATCGACCTGTCCACGCCCGCCGAGCGCGAGGAGAATCAGCGACAAAACGAAGCGCTGAATGCGAAGATCGGTCCGCTCCGCAAAGAGGCGGCCGACATCGAGGCGCCGGTCCGCGATCGGCTGCGCGAGGCCAAGCGGGCGAAGCTGGAAGCGCCGTACCGCGACGCTTTGGCCGTGCCGGTGGACAAGCGCACGCCAGAGCAGAAGAAGCTGGCGGAGCAGGCGGACGTGCTCATCAAGGTGACGTGGGACGAGATCGTGGACGCGCTGCCGCCGGCCGACCGGGAACGGCGCGCCGAGCTGCGGCGGCAGGCCAACGAGTTGGAGGCGCAGCGGCCGGCGCCGCTGGCGCAGGCGTGGACCATCGCCGAGGACGGGTCGCCGCGGTTCAGCTATGTCCTCAAGCGCGGCGTTCTCAGCCAGAAGGGGACGCGGGTTGAGCCGGGATTTTTGGGCGTGTTGCAGAATCCGGGGGCTGACGCCCCCGGCTCGCCGGGCGCGACGCTCAGCCGGCTCGATCTGGCGAAATGGCTCACGCGGCCCGACCATCCGCTCACGGCCCGCGTCATCGTCAATCGGCTGTGGGAGCATCATTTCGGCCGCGGCATCGTCGCCACGCCCGATGACTTCGGCGTCCACGGCGACTCGCCGACGCATCCCGAATTGCTCGATTGGCTGGCCGTGGAATTGGTCGAGCACGGTTGGTCGCTCAAGCACGTGCACCGGCTCATGGTGCTGAGCAACGCGTATCGCCAGGACTCCCGGCCGGGCGACGCGGACGGCAAGCGCATCGACCCGGAAAATCACCTGCTGTGGCGCATGAACCGCCGCCGGCTCGACGCCGAGGCGCTGCGCGACGGCGTACTGGCGACGGCCGGCACGCTCAACCCGGCCGTCGGCGGGCCGATGGTGCGGACGCCGCTGGAGCCGGAAGTCTACGACCGCCTATTCAGCGAAAGCGAACCGGACAACCTCTGGCTCGTTACGCCTGATCCGCGGCAGCACACACGGCGGAGCCTCTACCTCTTCTCCAAACGCAACCTTCATCTACCGCTTTTGGAGGTTTTCGATCAGCCGGACACGCTGTCGCCGTGCCCGGTGCGGGCGGTCAGCACGTTCGCCCCGCAGGCGCTGGTGCTGCTGAACGGGCCGTTCCTGCACGAGCAGAGCAAGGCGTTCGCGGTGCGGCTGCTGCGCGAGGCGAATTCGGACGGCGCCCGCGTGGATTTGGCCTATCGGCTGGCGCTGGGGCGGACGCCGCGCGACGAGGAACGGCGGACGGCCCTGGATTTCCTGGCGGCGCAGACGGAATTGCTCCGCGATCGGCTGCGGGCCCGGCTGCCGGTCGGCGTGCCGGCGGATGCCCCGGCCGACGTCGATCCGGCCGCGGCGGCCGCACTGGCGGACTTCTGCCTGGCGATGCTCAATCGCAATGAGTTCCTCTACGTCCCGTAGCGCCCGGCGTCAGTCGTGCATTTTGTGCAGCTTTTCCAGGTCGTCGTGGAGCCGCTGGTCGTTTGGATCGAGTTGGCCGGCCTCCTTCAGATACCTTTCTGCCTCCTTTTTGTCGCCGGAATCCATCAGCGCCTCGGCCAGCGCCAGCTTCAGATCGATGCTATTGGGCCGGCAGTTCACCCCTTGGAGCAGAGGCTTTACAGCCTCGCCGGGCTTGCCGAGATACGTCAGCGACTGCCCCCAGAAGTCGTAGGCCTCGGCGAAATCCGGCTTTATCTCCGTGGCTCTCTTCGCCTCGGCGGCGGCCTCCTCGAACAAGTCATGGTCCTCTTTTTTTTCGGCCGCAGTGACCGACGATTGGTGCTCGCGCTTCTCCGCCAGTGCAAACAGCATCTGGGCCAAACTGTAATGGGCCGCCGAGCTGTTCGGGTTGCGCCGCGTTCCTTCCCGCAGTAAGTCGAAAGCGCCGTCGTACTGCTTGAGGCGATAGAAGCATCGCCCCGCTCCGGTGTAGGCCGTCTCGTTGTTTGGGTCTTCGTCGATCCACTGAAGATACAGATCCGCCGCCTCCTGATCGCGTTTTTCCATTTCGAGCTGGGCCGTCTCGCGCTCGAGCTGCCGGTGCCCTTGTTGCAAGTCGAGAATGCGGTCTTCGATCGGGTCGGGCCACGGCGGATCGTTGGGCAGCTCGGCCAGCACTTTCTCGTAGGCCGCCGCGGCGTCGTCGTGTCCGCTGGCGCGGGCCAGAGCCGCCAGCTGGGCCGTCGCCCCCTTCTGGTGGGCGTTCGGGCCGGTGCAGGCGGCCGTTAGGTACTCCTGGGCCGCCTTCTTGTCGTCGCGGGCCACGGCGATCAGACCGAGGCCGTAAGCGGCCCGCGGCTTGCTCGCCGGGTGATCCAGCTCTTGGCGGAACAGTTTCTCCGCTTCGTCCAGGCGCTGGCGGTCCAGCAGGGCCTCCGCCAACTGCAGGCGATACTGCGATTGATCTTCCGGCGGGGCCGGCAGGTCGGCAGCCCTTTGCAGCAGGGCCACGGCGTGGTCCGGATCGCGCTTCAGGGCGAGCAGGCCGCGCGCATAGGGCCAGCGCGGGTCCTGCGGATTGAGCCGGGCGGCTTCCGCGAAGCAGCGGTCGGCCTCGTCCGCGAAGAGGTGGGTCATCAGCGTCATGCCGAGCAGACCCCAGGCGTCGGCGTCGCGCGGCCTCTGCAGCACGTTTTGCCGCGCCGCCTCAATCGCGGCCCGTACAGGCGCCTCCTTAATGTCGGCGGGCATCGGCGGCGTCGGCGGCGGCGCCGGCCAAAACCACCAAACGGCCGCGGCTGCACCCGCCACGACAACGGCCACTGCGGCGCCGATCGCGATCCATCGCCGGCGACCGCGCCTCGGGGCGGGCGGCGGCGGCGCAACGGGTGCTTGCTGCGGAGCAAGCGGGGCGCCGGCATCACCCGGCTGGACGTGCGTACTCATGGATGATGCTCCCTTTCGCGCAGCTCCACCGCCCGGTCCGCCGGGCCGCCGTCGAACTCCTGCTCCGCCCCGTCCGGCCATTTCACCTTGATCGAATCGACTTTATCCGTCTTGCCCAGGCCGAAGATCGCGTCGGGCGAGCTGCTGCACAAATAGCTCTCGGCCGGGTTCACGACGCGCAGCTGCTCCTTGCCGCCGGCGCGGACGCGCACCTCGGCGCCATAGGCGTCGCGGCCGCCGTGCTGGGGATCGACGGCCCGCACCTTCAGCCAGTGGCCGCGGTCCGGAGCGATGTTGTGGAACAGCCGGGCGCGATCGCCGATGGCGGTGACGAGCAGGTCGGGGGCGCCGTCGCCGTCGAAATCGGCGCAGGCCAGGCCGCGGCCGACGTTCCAGTATCCGCAATAGGCCTTATTGGCCGGCGAAATGTCGCGGAACTTGCCGGCGCCGTCGTTGGCGAAGAGCTGGTTTTGCTCCGCATACGTCTCCCAGAAGCCGAGCCGCGGTTCCTTGGCCGGTCCGCCGCGGAGGACGCGGCCGTTGACGACGGCCACGTCGAGGGCGCCGTCCAGATTGAAGTCGGCCATAAGGGCGCCGAAGCCGGTGCCGCGCCATCGGCTCGCCGTCAGGCCGGACTCGACGCTGCGGTCGCGGAAAAAGCCGGCCGACTCCTGCTTCCAGAGCGTGTCCGTCTCGGAGGTGAGGTGCGTCACGAACAGGTCGAGCCTCCCGGAGCCGGACGTGTCGCCGACGGCGACGCCCATGCCGGCGAACGCCTTGCCCATCGCCGTGTAGGCCAGGCCGCGCGACACCGCTTCGTCCTTGAACGTGCCGTCCTTCTGGTTGATCCAGAGGCGATTCGGTTCGCCGTCGTCGGCCACGAAGATGTCGGGCCAGCCGTCGCCGTTGAAGTCGGCGCAAACCACGCCGAGGCCGGGGCCGGGCAGCTTGCCGATGTTGGAGACGAGGCTCACGTCCTCGAAGCACGGCCGGCAGCCGGGCTTGGTGACGTTATGGAACAGCTTGCTGGGCACGTCGGGGAAGTGCGGCGGCGTGCAGAAATTCTTGTCGCCGCGCGGAGAATAGCACTCCACTTTGGGGTCGTAATCCTTGTAATTGACCACGACCAGGTCGAGCCAGCCGTCGCGGTCGTAATCGAAGAAGGCGGCCGACGTGGCCCAGAGCGGATTGTCCAGCCCGGAATCCTTGGTCACGTCCTCGAATTTGCCGCCGCCCAGGTTGAGGAAGAGGCGGACGCGGCCGTATTCGGTCAGCAGCACGTCCGGCTTGCCGTCGTTGTTCACGTCGCCGACGGCCACGCCCATGCCGTAGCCCTTCACGCCTAGCCCCGACCCCTCCGTCACGTCCGTGAACATGCCGTCCTTTTCGCGCCGGTAGAGTCGATTAATCGAGTTCGAATCGGGGCCGGCGTTCTGCACCAAATAGACGTAAAGCGTACCGTCGTTGTCCCGAATGAAGGCGCCGCCGGAACCCATCGCTTGCGGCATGAAGTACGATCCGGTCGGCCCGCAGTCGTGGACGAAGTTCAGGCCGACGGCGTCGGTGACGTCCTCGAACCAGGCCGGCCCGTCGGCCTGTTCGGGGTCGCCGGCTGCCGTGGGCTTCGGAGCAGGGGAGCAGCCGGCCGCGCCGAGGATCAGCAGCAGCACGCATCGCGACAAGGTGACAAGGTGACAAGGTGACAAGGTGAAAGAGCGCTGGAGCGCGCGGCCGGACAGATGCGCGATTGCATCGATCCTTTTCCCCGCCTCTCCATTTGTTTCCATCTCCCGTTCTCCTTGTCGCCTTGTCGTCCTTTATCGGTGCAGCCGCTCCAGGTCGTCGATGAGGCGTTTGTCGTTGGGATCGAGCTTGCGAGCGTTCTCCAGGTACTTTTCCGCCTCCTTTTTGTCGCCGGAATCCAGCAGCGCCTCGCCCAGCGCCTGCTGCAGATCGAAGCTGCCCGGCCGGGCGGCGACGCCCTGACGTAAAGGGCGAACGGCCTCGGCGGGTTTGCCGAGATGCTGCAACGACAGGCCGCAGATGAGACAGGCCTGGGCGTGGTCCGGCTTCCGCGCGGCTGCTTGCTCCGCCTCGGCCGCGGCCTCCGTGAGCCAGTCGTGAACCTCTTTTTTCTCTTGGTCGGAGAGCGGGGACTTATGCTCCTGCTGGTCCGCGCGGGTATACAGAGCCTGGGCCAGGCGGTAGTGGCCGTCGGAGCCGGTCGGGTCGCGCCGCGCTCCCTCCCGCAGCAGGTTGAACGCCCGGTCGTACTCCCCCAATCGGAAGAGGTTGACGCCGGCCCCCGTGCAGGCCGCGGCGTTGTTCGGGTCTTCGGCGATCTGTTTAAGGTAAATATCCGCCGCCTCTTTATTGCGGCCCTGCTGTTCCAGCTCCTGTATTTCGGTAGATCGGCTGGAATGGCCGACCTGAAGCCCGGCGATCTGCTCGACGAGGGGATCGGGCCAGGCGAGCGGATCGTTGGATAGAGTCGCCCATTTTTTCTCATAGGCGGCCGCGGCGGCGTCGTCGTGATGGGCGCGGGCGAAGGCCGCCAGCTGGGCCGTGGCTCGCTTCTGCGTTTCAGGAGCGGCGGCGGCGACCGTCAGGTACTCCTGGACCGCATTTTTGTCGTCGCGGGCCGCGCCGACCAAGCCGAGGCCGTAAGCGGGCCGCGCTTCCTTTGGGTGTCGCTGCAATTCCTCTCGGAACAGCTTATCCGCCTCGTCCAGCTCGCGCGCCTCCAGCAGCGCCTCGGCCAGCCGCAGGCGCACGGCCGACTCCACCGGCGGCGGCGACGAACCGGCCGCCGCCAGCGCCTGGCGGAAGAACGGCACGGCCTGCGGCGGATCGGCTTTTTGAGCGTAAAGCCCGCGGAAATAGGGCCAACGGGGATCGGAGGGATCGAGCCGGGCCGCCTCGGCGAAACAGCGGTCCGCCTCCGGCTCATAGACCTGGGCTTCCAGCGTCATGCCGAGCAGGCCCCAGGCGTCGGCGTCGCGCGGCTGCCGCAGCACGTTTTGCCGCGCCGCCTCGATCCTCGCCTGGACGTCGAGTTCCTGAATGCCCTGCGGCATCGGCGGGTCCGGCGGCGCCGGCCGCGACGGCGGCCGCAGCAGCTGCCAGGCCGCGGCCGCTCCGCCCGCCAGCAGCAGGACGGCGGCGCCCAGCAAGATCCAGCGGCCCCAACGGCGTTTCGGCGGGGCCGGCTGCACCTGGGAACTCATGGCGCATGCTCCCTTTCGCGCAGCACCACGACGCGGTCCACGGCGCCGCCGTCGAATTCCTGCTTGGCGCCGTCCGGCCAAAGCACCTCAATCGCATCCACTTTATCCGTCTTGCCCAGGCCGAAGAGCGCGGCGGGCGAACCGCTGCACAGGTAGCTCTGGGCCGGGTTGACGAGCCGCAGCTGCGTCCGGCCGCCGGCGCGGACGCGCACCTCGGCGCCATAAGCGTCGCGGTCGCCGTGCTTGGGGTCCAAGGTCCGGACTTCGAGCCAGCGGCCGCGGTTGGGCGCCACGTTGCGGAAGAGCCGGGCGCGGCCGCCGATCGCCGTCGCCAAGAGCCCTGGCGCGCCGGAGCCTTCGAAGTCGTCGCAGACCAGCCCGCGGCCGACGTTCCAGCAGCCGCAAAAAGCCTTATTGGACGGCGAAATATCGTGAAACTTGCCGGTCCCGTCGTTGGCGAAGAGTTGGTTTTTCTCGGCGTAGGTCTCCCAGAAGCCGAGGCCGGAATCCTTGGCCTGGCCGCCGCGGACCGTGCGGCCGTTGACGACGACGGCGTCGGGGAAGCCCTTCAGCTCGAAATCGGCCAGGACGGCGCCAAAGCTCGTGCCGTGCCACTGGCCGGCGGTCAGGCCGGTTTCGACGCTGCGGTCAAGGAAGAGGCCCTTGCTGTTCGGTTCCCGCTTCCACAGCGTGTTGGTCTCGCTGCCGAGATGGGCGACGTAAATGTCCAGCATTCCGCTGCCGGCCGTGTCGCCGAGGGCGACGCCCATGCCGGCGAAGGCCTTGCCCATTGCTGTGTAGGCCACGCCGCGCGACGCCGCCTCGTTCTTGAACGTGCCGTCGTGCTGGTTGATCCACAGGCGATTCGGCTGTCCGTCGTTCGCCACGAAGATGTCGGGCCAGCCGTCGTCGCTGAAATCGGCGCAAACCACGCCGAGGCCCGGCCCCGGCAGTTTGCCGATGCCGGAGGCGAAGCTCACGTCCTCGAAGCGCGGCTTGCCGCCCGGCTCTTTCGTGACGTTGTGGAACAGCTTGCTGCACACGCCGTTGAACATGTTGGGGCCGCAGTAATCCCCGTGGCCGTCCGGCGACGAACAAGCATGTTTCGGATCGTAATCGAGGTAATTGCAGACGAAGAGGTCGAGAAGGCCGTCGCGGTCGTAATCGAAGAAGGCGGCCGACATGGCCCAGAGCGGATCGCTTAGCCCCGACCCTTCGCTCACATCCTCGAACTTGCCGCCGCCCTTGTTGAGGAAGAGACGGATGCGGCCGTACTCGGTGAGCAGCACGTCGGGCAGCCCGTCGTTGTTCACGTCGCCGACGGCCACGCCCATGCCGTATCCCTTAACGCCGAGACCGGACCCCTCCGTCGCGTCCTTGAACGCGCCGTCCGGCTCGCGCCGATAGAGGCGATTGCTCGACTTCGAGTCGGGGCCGGCGTCCTGGAGCAAATAGAGATAGAGCGTACCGTCCTTGTCGTGGATGAAGGCGGCGCCGGAACCCATCGACTGCGGCATGAAATAGGCGTCGGTCGGGCCGGCGTCGTGGACGAAGTCGAGCTTGGCGGCGTCGGTGACGTCCACGAACCAGACGGGGCCGTCGGCCTCCGCCGGAGCGGCCGCCCTCGGGAGGAAGCGCATGGCCAGCACCGCCAGCAGGGCCAGCAGCAGCACGACGCCCAGCAGGAGGCCGGCGAGCCATCGACGCGACGGTTGGACCGCCCGCGCGGCCCGTGGAGAGGAAGTCATGATCGTTTCGCTCGCGGGAAAGAGACAACGGGCATCATACCGGCCCGCCGTTGCGATGGGAAGGTCCGGC
>DATKHW010000203.1:0-5989 GCA_035546275.1 Gemmataceae bacterium | reverse complement strand
TGTGCGTTGTACTGGGGCGAGGGCCAGAAGTCGAATCATGTGTTTGGCGTCTGCAACTCCGACCCCACGCTCTTGAAGTTCGTCCTGCGTTGGCTGGTCCAGGAAGGCTTCGATTATATCGTTCGATTCGTGGTGCGGTATCACCCGGACAACGGCTTGAGTGAGGAGCAGATCAAGGCGTGGTGGATGGCGAAGTTACCCTGGCTGAAGGAAAAGCATCTGAGGAAGTTCGGCCAGTGTATCATCCACCGGGCCAGCCAGAGGAAGAAAATCGGCAAACTGCCCTACGGCACAGCGGCGGTCGAAGTCTGTCGGTCGGAATTGTACTATCAGGTCATGGGTGGCATTGACTACCTCCGTGAGATGGGCGATTGGTGAAACGGCATCACGCCTCGCTTACACCGAGGAGCCGGGGGTTCGACTCCCTCATCGCCCAATGTGTTCATGAGGCTCACCCACTTCTCTTCCTGACCTGTCTACAGGGCCCAGCCGGGGTGTGGCGGCATGGAGAAAGCGCTGAAGCTTGATCCAGCCGCGCCGCAGCACCTTGGTGATGGTGCCCCGGCTTACCCCCAAGCGGCGAGCAGCCGCGGCCTTCCATCCGCGCGCCGGGTCGTGCAGGGCCTCCTCCAGAAGAAGGCGCTCCGCAGGGCTGAAGTCGGGGACGAGTTCCAGGGCGGCCGCTATAGACAGAGAGGCGTCCGTAGTTGGGGTTGCGGCGAGGTTTGCTAGGTCGTTGTACTCCCGGCCTTGGGAGAGCGAACATACCTGGACGCGGGCCTGGCGCAGGCGGCGCACATCGTCTTCGGACAGGCCGAGGTGAGCGACGACATCCTCGAAGGAGATACCGGGCCCGAGGCGGACGAGGGCGCGGTCGTAGGCGAGCAGTAATTGGCAATGACGGCGCGGCAAGGGGAGCGGGCGGTGGCGAACAGCAGCCCGGCGGAGGACGTTCCGGACGACCCGCGCGAGGAAGTGGTCGAAGGGAACCTTGTCCGAGGTGTAGCCATGCACCGCCCGGTGAAAGGCCTCTAAGGACAACGACAGGCATTCGTCCTTGTCTAGCAGCGGGTTGTGGAAACGACCGGCGAAGGCGCGGGCCTGGCGATGAAGTTGGCTGGCGTGATGGTACAGCACCTGTTCCTCAACGGCGGCAATAGCGCACATCCGCGACATGTCGCCAGAGAAGGCGGCCCGCTCGGATGAGGTGAGCGGTTGGCCGGAACGGTTGATTTCCTCCGGGTCGATGCCGCCACCGCCCAGCCAGCGGCGAAATTCGGCCCACTTGCGCGGACTGACCAGCCGCGCAGCCCAGAACCGAACGCGGGGATTTCCGGCGAGCAGCACCGCGATGAATTTGTTCAGCTGCTGGGGTGCCAGCGGAATGTGTGGGATCGAGGTCATATATCCGTACCGCGACACGGCGGACCCGGTTGCGGCCGGCCTGGGGGGCCGGCCGCAGCATGGGCGCACCAAGGTCTAGGTGAGGGGCATCTTGGTGAAACATCCGAGGCTGGTCAGGCGGGGCTGGCCGGGGCGACCACCGTGGGATACTCGGCCGGATCCTCCGATTCGGCGGCCGGTGGCAAGGCGATGACCTTGAGCAGGGTCTCCCGCATGAAGGCGCGGGTCTCGCGCCGGTTCAGCAGTGAAACCTTGCCGTTACTGCGATTGACCAGAACCTGCCCCTGCCAGAGGGGATTCCTTCTGGAAAACAGGTCGCCCTCCCAGACGATCTGGCCGGCCGCGTCGGTGTGGCGGTAGGGCTCGCCGAGCTTCTGGGTGTAGCTGCGCCAGTCTTCGGAGCCGTGCCGGCCGAAGCGTTCGTAAAGGGCGGCGGCCACGCCGATATACCCCTTGAAGGCAAGGGCGCTATCGGCAATGCTTCTCTCGCGCACCTCCTTTCGCTTTCCCAGCGGCAAGTAGCCGACTTCCGGTCGGCAGCGGATCAGGGCGTCAAAGAACTGCACTATGAAGGCCGCGACGGGCTCGATCGACTCGTCGTCCAAGTCGGGGAACTCGTCCTCGATGCTGCTGGCCAGCACGTTGAAGGTCGTGACCTTGGGACTGTTCAGCGAGATGTTGTTGGTGACGATCTCCACGTGCCCGCGCAGCTGCGAGCGCTCGACCAGTTCGGTGGCAACCCGGTTGGGCGGGGGCACGTTGTTGATCCAGCGACTACGAGTCTGGTTGGCGTGCTTACCGAGCATGTTGTACTCGTAAAACAGTACGCGCTCGCCGTCGTCGTCCAGTCGCTCGATAATCAGCGGGAACTCGTAGTTCTCGACATCGACGTTGACACCCGTGTCCAGGACCCGCCGCAAGGCGAGCAGGGCGGCATGGGTGCGATGCACCGAATCCGGTAGGCTGGCCGAGCCGTTGCCGTAGATTAGCAGCCGGCGCGTCGCCGCCTCATAGCGGGGTAGCAGGTCGTCGCGGAGGTTCCAGCAGAGGGCACCGCCGTGCAGTCCGTCCTCGATTATCTTGCTCGCCATTTCCTCCACCCGCTTGCGGTCCAGCATCGGCGTGCGTTTCTCCTCGCCGTTGCGGCCGATTGTCACTTTCTCGCCGCGCTGGAGGTCGTTATCGACGCCGATCTTCTTCGCCGCCCAGTATTCGTCGATCCGGGCGACGTTGATCTTGGTAACGTATTTTGCTACTCGGCCGTAGCGGTTGATCTCCAAGACATCGTCGAGAACCAGCAAGGGCTCAGACGGGACGGCGGGGGGTGCGGTGGTAGTCGCCGCTTCATTCCGACCAGTCGTGTTCCTGTTTGGCATGATGAACCTTTCCTCAGGAGTGGCATACTACGTAGCTGCAACTACGTAGGCTGTTGCTGTTTTCCTCTTCAATGAGTGTATACTCCCGTAGGATCGCAATGTTTCCGCTGGTTACGGAAGATTCTTCCGTAACCAAACCTGATATTTAGTCCACCAATTGCGGTTGGAGTAGATCGCCAGCGACATTCCCACCGGCGGCTTCTGCGCTTCGAGCTGTCCACCGGCGTCGTCTACGGACTCACCCGAACACCGCACACAGCCGCAGGTGCTGCTCCACGTCCAGCGCCTCCGCCCGCGTCGTCCCCTCGATTCCCAGCTCCGCCAGCTTCGCGTCCACCTCCTCTTTGCTGAATCGTTTGCCCGGCAGACTCGCCAGCCCCCCGCGCAGGTTCTTCCGCCGATGGACGTATAAATCACGGAGAAAGATGCGGAAACGATGCACGTCGCCGACGTGTTCGCGCTTGGCGGCGTTGGGCCGGATCAGCATAATGGCCGAGTCCACCTGCGGCCGCGGCCAGAACACCGTCGGCGGCAGCCGTCGCACCACCGTCACGTCGGCGACGCTCTGCGTCAGCACCGCCAGGGCGGCGTAGGCCTTCACGCCCACCGTCGCCGTCAAGCGCTCCGCAATCTCCCATTGCACCGTCACGACCAGCCGCTCCGCGTTCAAGTCGGACAGCAGCACGTTGGAGATGACCGGCACGGCCACGGCGTAGGGTAGATTGGCGACGACCTTGAACCTTGCGGCCCCGGTGCGCTCCTGCAGCGATCTGATCGCGCGGAAGATGTCCGGATTCAGCTCGTTCTTGTTCTTGAGGGCGTCGCCGTGGATCAGCGCGACGCGGTCGCGGCGGTCGCGCACGGCCTCGTCGGTCAGGGCGGCGAAGGCCGGATCGACCTCGACGCTGACCACGGCCCCCGCGTGTTCCAGCAGGCGCACCGTCAGGCCGCCGGTGCCGCTGCCGACTTCCAGCACGACGTCATCGGGCGTCAGGTCCGCCGTGCGCACCAGCAGATCGATCAGGTTCAGGTCAATGAGGAAGTTCTGCCCCAGCCGGTTCTTGGGATGGAGGCCGCGCTCCTCAAAGAGATTGCGGAGATAAGACAGGGTTTGCCTAGCCGATTGGTCCATTTAGGATTTCTGCGCCGAAAGGCATTTCTGGACGTACTTCGCCAGCAGGTCGGTTTCCAGGTTCACTGGGTCGCCCGGCCGCTTGCATCCCAGCGTGGTGTTGGCCAACGTGTGCGGGATCAGCGCCACGCTGAACCGGCCGTCCGTCACGTCCACCAGCGTCAGGCTCACGCCGTCCACCGCGATCGACCCCTTGCTCACCATCTGCACCGACAATTCCGGCGGACACGCGAAGGTCATCATTACCCATTCGCCATCCGAAACGACGCTTTCGATGCGCCCGACGCCGTCGATGTGGCCCTGCACGATATGGCCGCCGAGCCGGTCGTTCAGGCGCAGCGACCGCTCCAGGTTGACGCGGTCGCCGGGCCGCAATTCGCCGAGGTTGGTGCGGCGGAGCGTCTCCGGCCCCGCCTGAAAGCGGCAGGTCGTCGCATCGTGGGCGACGACGGTGAGGCAGCAGCCGTTGACCGCCACGCTTTCGCCGAGCGCGAGATCGGCGGCCAACGACGGCGCCTCGATCACCAGAAGACGACCGGCGCCGTCCGCGGTCAGTTCGCGGACGACGCCGAGGGATTCGACAAGACCTGTGAACATAATCTCATGCAACTGATATGAGCACGCAGCGCAAGCAAGTGCACTTGCTCGCGCTGCGTGCTCGCTGAATCACGTCCCCTGTTCCCACCCCGTCATGTACGCTTTCTGCGCCGAGGTCAGCTCGTCGATGCGAATCCCCATCGACTCCAGCTTGTGCGACGCCACGTACTGCTCCAGCTCGGCCGGCAGCACGTGCACGGCCGGCGTCAGCTTGCCCTTGTTCTTGAGGCAGTATTCCGTCGCCAGCGCCTGGGTGGCGAAGCTCATGTCCATGACGCTCGGCGGATGCCCCTCCGCCGCCGCCAGGTTCACCAGCCGTCCCTGACCCAGCACATAGACGCGCCGGCCGTTCTTCAGCTGGTACTCGTCCACGTGCGGCCGGACGTCGCTCGTCACCTTGGCGGACAGCTTTTGGAGGGCGGGCAGGTCCAGCTCGACGTCGAAGTGGCCGCTGTTGCAGACCATCGCCCCGTCCTTCATCGCCGCGAAGTGCTCGCCGCGGATGATGCCGGCGTTGCCCGTGACCGTGATGAACACGTCGCCGATGGGGGCGGCCTCCGCGATCGGCATCACCTGCAAGCCGTCCATCGCCGCTTCCAGCGCGCGAATCGGATCCACTTCCGTCACAATCACGTTGGCGCCGAGGCCGCGCGCCCGCAGCGCCACGCCCTTGCCGCACCAGCCGTAGCCGCACACCACCAGCTTCCGGCCGGCCAGCAGCGTGTTGGTGGCGCGGATGACGCCGTCGATGGTGCTCTGGCCAGTGCCGTAGCGGTTGTCGAAGAAGTGCTTCGTCTGGGCGTCGTTCACCGCGATCACCGGGAACTTCAGCACGCCGTCGCGCTCCATCGCCCGCAGCCGGTTGACGCCGGTCGTCGTCTCCTCCATGCTGCCGATCACCTGGCCGATGACGCGGTTGCGCTCGGCCTTCGACAGCTTCTGCGCCCACGTCCGCACCTGCTGATGCACGTCGTCGAGCCGTTCCAGGGCCACGAAGATCATGGCCGAAACAAGGTCCGCACCGTCGTCCATCGTGACCTGCGGCTCATGTTCGAGGGCGGCGACGACGTGTTTGTAGTAGGTGTCGGTGTCCTCGCCGCGGACGGCGAAGACGGAGATGCCGAAGTCCTGGACGAGGCTGGCGGCGACGTCGTCCTGGGTGCTGAGCGGGTTGGAGGCGATGAGAACGAGGTCGGCGCCGCCGGCCTGGAGGGCGCGGGCGAGGTTGGCCGTCTCGGCGGTGACATGGAGACAGGCCGACATGCGCAGGCCGTCCAGCGGCTTTTCCTTGGCGAAGCGCTCGCGGATGCGGGCCAGGACCGGCATATCGCCGTCGGCCCAGAGGATGCGCTTCTTGCCGTGCGGGGCCAATTTGGGGTCTTTGATATCCGAACGCTGCTTCGTGGCCGTGGCCATTGTTGCTCCGTGGTGTGAGACGGGCCGCTGTCCGGTGCGGCTGATGGGCATGTTTTAGGGATTC
>DATKHW010000202.1:0-2464 GCA_035546275.1 Gemmataceae bacterium | reverse complement strand
GTTTTCGGCTACATCGACGATATGGGAACGATTTAACGGCTGTAGAAAGGAGGGCGTTATGGCGATCGACTGGGGGAAGTTCATCAAGAACCGCAGCGAAATCCCGCCGGAAGCGTTGGAGAAGTACATGGGACAGTGGATCGCCTGGAGTCCCGACGGTACGCATATCGTTGCGGCCTCGGCCAAGTCCGATGAAGAGGTCTTGCGGCAGCTCGAAGAAGCGGGCCTCGACCCGTCGGACCACGTCATGGGGTACATCGACGACGACATGGGACCTATTTAGGAGCCGGTTCACTCCATGATCTTCCCTTACGTCGTCCGCCCCGTTACGCGCCCCATTCCCTCCATGAAGGGGGCGAAAGTTCGTCATTTACCGATCGTTTCCGCAGGCGCGATCCACGCGGGCGTAACCTATCCCATCGACGGCCTCGTAGATTCGGCGGCGAGCGATGTTATTTTTCCCTTGCTGGCCGCCCGCCGCCTGGGGATCGATCTAACCAAGGCTCCGGTGGGCGAATCCCGCCAGGCCGGCGGAGTGTGGTTGCGATACCGCTACGCCTCCGTTCGGATGCACCTTTCCAACGGCCGCGAAACCTGCCAGTGGGACGCCATCGTCGGCTTTCTTGACGTTCCCACCAAACACGCCCTCTTGGGACAGGCCGGCTTTCTGCAATTCTTCGACGCCTTCCTGTACGGCGCCCGGCGCGAGGTCGAGATCATCCCCAACGCCGCCTTCGCCGGCGCCCACACCATCCACTGACGCCGTCTCACGCCATCGCCTGCCGCAGATCCTCTTGCAGATCGTCCGCGTCCTCGATGCCGACGCTCAGCCGGATCAGCCCGTCGTCCACGCCACGCGCCGCCCGCACCTCCGCCGGAATGCTGGCGTGCGTCATCGTGGCCGGGTGGCATGACAGCGACTCGACGCCGCCCAAACTCTCCGCCAGGCTGAACAGCTTCGTCCGCGGCAAAAACCGCCGCGCCGCTTCCGCCCCTCCCTTTAGTCGAATACTCATCATGCCGCCGAAATCCCGCATCTGCCGCTTGGCCAGATCATGTCCCGGATGCTTCGGCAAGCCGGGATAATAGACGCGCTCCACCGCCGGCTGTTCGGCCAGCCATGCGGCCAGGCGGCGGGCGTTGGCGCAATGCCGGTCCATGCGGATCGCCAAGGTCTTCATGCCGCGCAGCGTCAGGTAGCTGTCGAACGGCCCCGGCACGCCGCCCGCCGCGTTCTGGTAGAAGCGGATCGGCTTCATCAGGTCGGCCCGGCCGACGACGGCGCCGCCGACCACGTCGGAATGGCCGCCGAGGTACTTGGTCGTGCTATGGACGACGAGGTCGGCGCCGAGCTTGAGCGGCTGCTGCAGGTAGGGCGACGCGAAGGTGTTGTCCACGGCCAGCACGGCGCCGGCCTTGTGGGCGATCTCGGCGATGGCGGCGATGTCGAGGATTTGCAGGAGCGGATTGGTCGGCGACTCGACCCAGACGAGCTTCGTCTTGGGCGTGATGATTTTGGAAAAGCCGGCGGGACTGGGGTCGTCGGTGTAGCGGCTGACGAGGCCCCAGGGCCGGAAGACGCGCTCCAGCAGACGGTACGTTCCGCCGTAGAGATCGGCGGCGGCGGCGACCTCGTCGCCGGGCTTGAGCTGGGCCAGCACGGCCGCCGTGGCCGCGGAGCCAGAGGCAAAGGCCAGGCCGCGTTCGCCTTCTTCGAGGGCGGCCAGACAGGTTTCGAGGGCGTGGCGCGTGGGGTTGCCGCTGCGCGAGTATTCGTAGCCCTTGTGCTTGCCGGGCGCCTCCTGGGCGTAGGTGGAGGTGGCGTAGATGGGCGTGATGACGGCGCCGGTGGCCGGGTCGGCTTCCTGGCCGGCGTGGATGGCGCGGGTGGAAAAGCCGGGGCGGGGGGTGGACGGCGTCATGCGTGGGGCCTCCGTGGGAAGGAGCGAGCGTGAGGCCAGCGTATCAAGACGGCGGCCAGCCGTCACGGCCTTTCGCGGCAGCGGGGGAGAACCGTTTTTTTCCTCTTTTTCGCATCTTTTTCATAAATATATGATCTGCGGCCGCCATATTTCCCTCTCGCAGTAGGCGGCGCCGTCAGACCGTCAGACCGTCAGACCGACACGCTGCGCGCCGGGGGTGCGGCGGCCTGACGCTCAGGGACAACCCTGGGCTTCGTCGGGCGCTGCCGATTTTCCTCCAAACGACGTCCGTATCCCATCGCCGTGCAACCGCCGCGGGCGGCGGCCGCCGGAGCGATTTATACCATACGGAGGGGGTATCTGGGCGCCCCAAAATGCGGTCGAAGGAGGGATGAGGGCCCCGTGGAAAGAGAAACCTTCGGCCGGGGCGAGGGGCACGGTCTCCTGACCCCGGTTGTGGCACGGTCTCCCGACCGTGCCACTCGGCCCGACCGGTTGTGGCACGGTCTCCTGACCGTGCCACTCGCCCCGACCGAAGGTCT
>DATKHW010000201.1:0-7252 GCA_035546275.1 Gemmataceae bacterium | reverse complement strand
GCTTGTTGGCGGTTCGACCTTTTTGGACTCATATGATCTGCCGGATCGGTTCCACCGCCTCAACGCCGACAAGCTTCTGGTTGAGTCCGTTGTAGAAATACGACAGCCCGTTGGGGTCGAATCCCAGCTGCGTCAGCACGGTGGCGTGCAGGTTCTTGACGTGGAAGCGATCCTCCACGGCGGCGCTGGCCAGCTCGTCGGTCTTGACGACGCTGGTGCCGCCCTTGATGCCGCCGCCGGCCATCCACATGGTGAAGCCATAAGCGTTGTGATCGCGCCCGCTGCCGACGGCGTACTCCGCCGTCGACTGCCGGCCGAACTCGCCGCCCCACACGATCAGCGTCTCGTCCAGCATTCCCCGCTGTTTCAGGTCCTGGATGAGGCCGGTGATCGGCTTGTCGGTGCGGCCGGCGTGGAAATTGTGGTTGTGCTCCAGGTCGCCGTGGGCGTCCCAGTTGTCGTCGTTGTGGTTTCCGCCGGCGTAGAGCTGGATAAAGCGCACGCCGCGCTCCACCAGCCGGCGGGCCAGGAGGCAGCGGCGGCCAAATTCCTGCGTTTTCGGATCGTCCATGCCGTAGAGGCGCTTGACCGCTTCGGGTTCCCGGCTCAGATCGACCACGTCGGGGGCGTAGCGCTGCATGGAGTAGGCGAGTTCATAGCTGGCGATGCGGGCCGACAGGTTGCTGTTGTCGGCGCGCTCCGCCAGGTGGGCGGCGTTGAACTCGTCCAGCGTGTCGAGGACGCGGCGCTGGGCGTCCTCGCTCTCGCCGGCCGGCCGGTCCAGGTCGAGGATGGGGTCGCCGGCGGAGCGGAAGACCGTGCCCTGGAAGGTGGCCGGCATGTAACCGCTCGACCAGTTCTTGGCGCCGCTGATGGGGCCGCCGGTCGGGTCGAGCATGACGACGAAGCCGGGCAGATTTTCGTTGACGCTGCCGAGGCCGTAGTTGACCCACGAGCCGAGACACGGGTTGCCGGACAGGATCTTGCCCGTGTTCATCTGCAACAGGGCCGAGCCGTGGATCGGCGAGTCGGCCGTCATCGAGTGGAGGAAGGCGATGTCGTCCACGCAGGTGGAAAGGTGCGGGAAGAGGTCGCTGACCCACTTGCCGCACTGGCCATACTGCCGGAATTTCCATTTCGGCCCGACGACGCGGCCCTCGTTCTTCTTGCCGCCGCGGCCGAACGTCTTGACGGGGATGGTCTGGCCGTCGAGGTCGTAGAGCTTGGGCTTGTAGTCGAACGTATCGACGTGGCTGGGGCCGCCGTACATGAAGAGGAAGATGACGCTCTTGGCTTTCGCCGGCAGCGGCGGCGGTTTCGGCGCGAGGGGGTTGGCGAATTTGTGGTCCGGCTCGGCGGCCACGGCCCGGTTGAAGAAACCGTCGCGCGAAAGGAGGCCGGTGAGCGCGAGGCCGGTGAAGCCGGCGCCAGCTTCCCAGAGGAACTCGCGGCGGGTGCGGCGGCAGAAGGGGCCGGTGCGGGCGGTCATGGCCAAGTCTCCGAGGCCGTAGGGTGGGTCGAGCGTCAGCGAGACCCACCAGCGGAAACGAAATCGGCCCCGGTGGGTTTCGCTGACGCTCGACCCACCCTGCAGCCCGACGCCGCGCCGCATTCTAAGGAGGTCCCATGCCGCGATCCCTCTTGGCCGCCTTCGTCTTCCTGTTTGCCGCCGCGACCGTCCGCGCGGACGCCTTCGACGACTACACCAATCCGCTCCTTACCAAGGCGATCGCCTCCGACGCCGCCAAGGAGATGAAGCAGGTCACGGCCGACGACCTCCTCAACAACGACCGCACCCTCAAGGGCGTGGACGGCACGATGCTGATCGTAAAAACCAACGACGGCCGCAACGGCAAGCTCCTCGTCCACGCGGCCGGGCAGAAGATTGACGCGGAACACACCGTTCCGACGCTCTATATCGACCGCTTCGTCGCGTACAAGGAAGGCGAGGAGCGCACCGTCCGCGGCGGCGGCCAGAACCTGGCGCTGTTCCCCGGCTTCCGCTTCAGCCTCGACATGGGCCAGGTGGTGCCGGAATCGCTCGGCGGCGACCTCCGCTTCGTCGCGGAGGGCGACAAGACCTGGGTCGAGCCGGTCGGCAAGGCGAAGCTGTACATGCTGGTCAAGCCGTTGCCGGACGCGACGCCGGCCAAGCCGGAGAAGGTCGTCATCGGCGACAAATTCGACCCGAAATATTTCAACGGCAAATTCAAGCTCTACGACGACGGCCGGCGTTCCGGTGAATTGGTCCTCAAGGTGGAGGACGACGGGACCGTGACCGGCGCCTACTATTCCGACAAGGACGGGGCCAAATACGACGTCCGCGGCAAGGTGGGGGCGCCGGACTACGCCATTCATTTCACCGTGCAGTTCCCGCGGGCCGAGCAGACGTTCCAGGGCTTCCTCTTCACCGGCGACGGCAAACACATCGCCGGCACTTCTGCGATGAACGACCGCGAGGCGGGCTTCTACGCCACGCGGGAGGAATAGTCCGTTGTCCGTTGTCCGTTGTCAGTCATTGGCGGTTATAGATCGGCGACGGAACATTGCGTCCACAATAAGCTGACATCAGCCGGCCACAACGGACCACGGGCTACGGACCAAGGACAATGCAAGTCTTCGTCACCGGCGGCACGGGTCAGATCGGCAGCCGGCTCGTCCTCCGGCTGATGGCGCGCGGCGATACGCCGGTCGTCCTGAGTCGCCGGCCGGCCGTCGCCAAGGCGATGTTCGGCCCCGGCTGCAAGGTCGTCGAGGGCGATCCGATGCAGCCTGGTCCGTGGCAAGACGCCGCCGCCGAGTGCGACGCCGTCGTCAACCTGGCCGGCGAAAACCAGTTCGCCCGCCGCTGGAACGCCGCCTTCAAAACCCTTGTTGTGGACAGCCGCATTCAGGCCACGCAAAACGTCGTCGCCGCCCTGGCCCGCAAGCCATGCCGCGCTGACGGCCGGCCGAAAACGCTCGTCAGCGGATCGGCCATCGGCTTTTACGGATCGCACAGCGACGAGGAGCTGACCGAAGACAGCCCGCCGGGGTCCGATTTCCTCGCCGACCTGTGCGTGCAGTGGGAGAAGGCGGCGCGGGAGGTCGAGCGGTCCGGCGTGCGCTGCGCACTGATGCGGACCGGCATCGTGCTGGACCGGCGCGGCGGGGCGCTGGCGAAATTGCTGACGCCGTTCTCGCTGGGCGTCGGCGGACCGGTGGCCGGCGGCCGGCAATGGATGAGCTGGATTCACCACGAGGACATGACGGGGCTGCTGCTGCGGGCGCTGGACGACGGCGCCGCGGCCGGGCCGATCAATGGGACGGCGCCGAATCCAGTCACGAACGGCGATTTCTCTCGGGCGCTCGGCAAGGCGCTGCACCGTTGGGCTTTCATGCCGTTGCCGGGCTTTGTCCTCAGGCTGCGGTTTGGGGAAGTGGCCTGCGTCGTCACGACCGGCCAGCGCGTGCTGCCGAAGCGAGCGCTGGCGCTGGGCTATTCTTTTCAATATCCCCAAATCGACGCGGCCTTGGCGGAGATTGTGGCGTCGTGAGGAATCGTGGGGCAGGATTCCGATCCTGCCTGTCTCGACGGCAGGTTTGGAAACCTGCCCCACGCTTATCCAAACAACTCGCTCACGGACCGATTGTCGTGGATGCGTTTGATGGCGTCGGCCAGCAATTCCGCCACGCTCAGCACGATGATGTTCGGCAGCTGCTTTTCCGGCGGCAGCGGGATGCTGTCGGTCGTCACGATCTGACGCAGGTTGGCGCCGCGCAGCCGCTCCACCGCGTTGCCGCACAGGACGGCGTGCGTGGCGCAGGCGTAGATGGCGCGGGCGCCGTGCTTGTTCGCCACGCCGGCCGCCCCGACGACGCTGCCGCCCGTCGAGATCATGTCATCGAAGATGACCACCGTCTTGCCCTCCAGCGACGCGCCGATCAGGTTGGCCTGTTCGGTCTGCGTGGCGCTGGAGCGCCGCTTGTCCACCACGGCGATCTTGCCGCCGAGCTTCTTCTGATACATCAGCGCCTTCTTGATGCTCCCCTCGTCGGGGCTGAGGACCACCAGGTCCTGCGGCGGAATGTTGAGCGAGCGGACGTATTTGCTGATAACAGGCGCGGAATAGAGGTGATCGACAGGGATATCGAAGAAGCCCTGAATCTGAGCGGCGTGGAGGTCGAGGGCCAGCACGCGGTCGGCCCCGGCCGAGGTCAGCAGGTCGGCGACCAGCTTGGCGGTGATCGGCACGCGGCCCTGATCCTTGCGGTCCTGGCGGGCGTAGCCGTAATACGGCAAAACGGCGGTGATCCGCGCGGCGCTGGCCCGCTTGAACGCATCGAGGATGATGAGCAATTCCATCAGGTTCGTGTTGACGTCGGGGCAAGTCGGTTGGACGACGTAGATGTCCCGGCCGCGCACGTCCTCGTCGATGCGGACTTCGGTCTCGCCGTCGGGGAAGTTATCGAGCCGAATCTTGCCCAGGCTGTCGCCGAGGCAGCGGGCGATGCGGTCGCTGAGGGCGATGTTGGCCCGGCCGCTGAAAACTTTGAGCTTGGCGTTGTTGTTCATCATGACGGCGCTCAGGGTGCGCTCCGGCGGCACGGCCTGTGAAGACGGCGCGAAGGATCAGCGAAGGTCGCGGGTGATTCCCTCCCCAAGAGGATTGTAGCGGACCGCCCCCGCGAAGTCCGCTCGCGGCCAGGATTATGTAACAGCCATCTTCATCGCCCTTGATTCCCTGGCCGCCGCGTGGGACCATGATCCGCATCCGGCGGGACGACGGATTTCCCGCGATGGCATCCTACCCCTTCGGAGATCCTCCATGCGTCACACCGCCGTGCTGGCGATTCCTTTCTTCTTTGTCGCCCTGTCCGGCCGCGCCGCCGATACGCCGCCGGCCAAGCCCTACGAGGACGCCGTCAAGCAGCTGGACGCCTTCATCCAGCATGAAGTCGAAGCCAAGAACCTCCCCGCCCTGTCGATCGCGCTGGTGGACGACCAGAAAATCGTCTGGGCTCGCGGCTACGGTTTCGCCGATCCGCAGGCCAAGAAGCCGGCCACGGCCGACACCGTCTACCGCGTCGGGTCGGTGTCGAAACTGTTCACCGACCTGGCCGTCATGCAGCTGGTCGAGCGCGGCGCCCTTGATCTCGACGCCCCGATCACGCGCGTCCTGCCCGATTTCAAGCCGGTCAATCCGTTCGATACGCCGATCACGCTGCGGCAGCTGATGTGCCATCGGGCCGGCCTGGTGCGCGAGCCGCCCATCGGCAACTATTTCGATCCGGATGAGCCGTCGCTGGATCGCACCGTGAAAAGCCTCAACGGCACGGAGTTGGTCTATGCGCCTGAAACGCATCTCAAATATAGCAACGCCGCCGTCGCTGTGGTCGGGCAGGTGCTGGAACAGACGCAAAACCAGGCGTATCCGCGCTACGTTTATCGCGCCATTCTCGATCCGCTGGGGATGAATCACAGCAGCCTGGAGCCGGACCCCTCCGTCACCAAGGACCTGGCGAAAGCGGCGATGTGGAGCTACGACGGCCGGGTGTTCCCGGCGCCGACCTTCACGCTCGGCGAGAACCCGGCCGGCGGGCTGTTCACCACGGTCAACGACCTGTCGCGCTTCCTGTCCATGCTCTTCGCCGGCGGCAAGGCGGGCGACAACGTCCTCGTCAAGCCGGAGACGCTGGAACAGATGTGGAAGCCGCAGTACGCCAAGAATCCGGGCGACGATCGCAGCTTCGGCATCGGCTTCGTCGTCGGCCAGCTGGACGGGCGCCGCCGCGTCGGCCACGGCGGGGCGGTGTACGGATTCGCCACCGAAATGGACGCCCTGCCCGACGACAAGCTCGGCGTCGTGGTCGTCGCCTCACGGGATGGGGCCAACGGCGTCACGTCGCACATCGCCGACGTCGTCTTGCGACAAATGCTGGCGGTCAAGGGGAACAAGCCGGCGCCGAAGATCGAGGAGACGACGGCCTTGAAGCCGGAGGACGCCCGCCAGCTGAACGGCAAGTACAAGTCCGGCGACAAGACGCTGGAGCTGACCGAGCGCAACGGCCGGCTGTACGCTCTCGCCGGCGCCGGCGGATTCCGCGTCGAATTGCGGGCGCTGGGCGACGGCCTCGTGGTGGACGATCGGCTGGCATACGGCCAGAAGTACGAGCGCGACGGCGGTTGGGGCGGGGTTACCCCGCCCCAACTCAACGTCAACGGCGATGCCTATGAGAAGATTGCGACAGTGAAACCGGCGCCGGCGCCGGAGAAGCTCGCCGGCCTCATCGGCGAATATGGCTGGGACCACAACACGCTGTTCATCTTCGAAAAGGACGGCAAGCTGTGGGCGCTGATCGAATGGTTTTTCTTCTACCCGCTGGAGGAGGAAAAGCCGGACGTCTATAAATTCCCGCAGTACGGCCTCTATTTGGGAGAGAAAATCGTGTTCACGCGCGGCAAGGACGGCCGAGCGACGCGGGCGGAGACGGCCGGCGTGCCGTTTGAGCGGCGGCCGATCCAGGGCGAGGACGGCAAGACGTTCCAGATCAAACCGGTCCGGCCGCTGGACGAGGTGCGCAAGGCCATCGCCGGCGCCAAGCCGCCGGAGGAGAAGGGCGAGTTCCGCAAGACCGAATTGGTGGAGCTGACGAAGCTGGACGACGCGATCAAGCTCGACCTCCGCTACGCCACGGACGACAATTTCCTCGGCGCGCCGCTCTACACATCTGCGAGGGCGTTTATGCAGAAGCCGGCGGCCGAGGCGCTGGTGCGCGTGAACAAGAAACTGGCGGAGAAGGGCCTCGGTCTGATGGTGTTCGACGCTTATCGGCCCTGGTCGGTGACGAAGCTCTTCTGGGAGGCGACGCCGGAGAAGGACCACATCTTCGTGGCCGACCCGTCGAAAGGGTCGCGCCACAACCGCGGCTGCGCCGTGGACCTGACGCTGTACGACCGCAAGACCGGCAAGCCGCTGGAGATGACCGGCGGTTTCGACGAAATGACCGACCGTTCCTATCCGGATTATTCCGGCGGTACATCCATCCAACGCTGGGACCGCGACCTGCTGCGCCGCGCGATGGAAGCGGAGGGCTTCACGGTCTACGAATGGGAATGGTGGCATTTCGATTACAAGGATTGGCAAAAGTATCCGATCGGCACGCCGACTTTTGAGGAGATCGCCGCGGGGAAACAATGATCCCGGTCGGCGGCGCGTCGAAAAGCTGAACGAGATTTGACCACACGCCGGGCTTGGCCTACGTTTGCAGC
>DATKHW010000200.1:0-2690 GCA_035546275.1 Gemmataceae bacterium | reverse complement strand
CGGCTGCGGTAATGCGCCGTCAAGCGGTCGATGGCTTCCTGGAAGGCCTCCGGAGCCGCCAGCAACGGCGTGATGTCCTTGAACAGAATGCCCGGTTTGGGGAAATCGGGAATGTCGCGTATGTACTTCGTAAGATCCATGGAAGAGTTCCGTTCAGGCCGCCGTGAATAGATACGAATACGAGGTTTCTTTTCCCGAGGCAACCATGCCGTGGACGATCCGCCAGGCGGGGCCGGCCGACGCCCCGATCATCGTGGAATACAACCGCCGACTCGCCGCGGAGACCGAGAGCAAGACGCTCGACCCGGCCGTCACCGCGGCCGGCGTCGCGGCGGCGCTGGATGATCCGGATGGCAAAGGACCCTATTTCCTCGCCGTGGAGCAAGGCGCCGTGATTGGTCAGCTCCAAATCACGTACGAATGGAGCGACTGGCGCAATGGCTGGTTCTGGTGGATTCAGGGCGTTTACATCCGGGCCGAGGATAGGCGGCGCGGCGTGTTCCGATCGCTGTACCGGCACGTCGTCGATCTGGCGCGCAAAACCGGCGTCGTTGGAATCCGCCTGTACGTAGAGCGCGAAAACCATGCCGCCCAGCGGACGTACACGGACCTCGGCATGAAAGAGACTTCGTACCTGCTGCTGGAACTGTGGCCGGTATGACAGCTTATGCCATGCGGAAGAGCCGGATGCGGCCGACGTCCCCTTGCTTCCAGGCAAGGCGCAGAAACTGAACGGCCGCCTGCGCACTCGCTGGAACCGCCTGCGGCAGCTGGAACGCTTCCGTCCCGCCCTCCGCGACCGCGTGCAGCGTCCCGGCGACTCGCAGCTTCTGCGTGGCCGACGCGTCGTCCAACGGCTTGCGGCCTGCCGCCTGCAGCACCGTCAAGGCTTCCACGAAGCGGAAATCCTCCGGTCCATCCAGGCACGCCGCCAGCCGCGTTCGGCCGCCGTCGTGTTTCAGCACGTCGCACAGCGTCTGCAAGACGCGCTTGCCGAGATCGAGCGCCGCACCACCGGCAAAGAGCGGGATGCCGGTAAAGCGCCGCACTGCTGCGTCCAAACCATTCGGCGCCACGACGAGCCGCGCCCGGTCGAGCAGAAAACCGCTGGTAACATCGGCGGCGCCGGGCCCGGTCAGCTGCCGGCGCAAGTAGTACCGCTTCTGAACGGCGGCGCTAAGAGCCAAGCGGGCCAGACTGCCGAGCTTCTTGAGGAACCGTTCCGCGTCGCCGCCGACGCCGGGCTGCTCAGCCAGGCGCGGCAAGTTCAATCCGATGGTCAGCAGCGCCGCTGGGTGCAGTCGATTCACTCCCGCCGCCAGGCGCACGGGCCGCCGCGGACGATCGAAGACAAATCCGATTGGTCGACCGCTCAAAGCCAGCTGAGCCGCCGCTGCAAGACGGTCCGCGGCTCCCGGCCGAAAATCGGCTTCGCAGAGGTGCCAGTCGATCTGAATTCGGCCGGCTTCCGCTTCAAGGCGCATCATTTCCGCCAGCAGCCCGTCGGCGATCCGAGTAAGCTGGTGGCGGGCAGCTGCGGACGGCCGGCCGGAGAACAGGGGGCCTTCCGCCATCTCACCGGCCCACGGCGGCGGTGCGGCGCAGTTGAGATTCACGACGGCGTCCCGCCGCGCCAGCCGCAAGGCGACCGCCAGCTCCCGTACAAAGCCAGCGGCCAGCCGATCGCCCTCCGGCCCATGCAAGAATGGAAGATACTCCGGACCGTCAAAAACCACGAGATCGCCGATGAGACGGCGGGCCCTTTCCACGGCGGCTGCGACGCCGTCCGGCTCCGACTGTCCGACGACGCAGGCGGCCAATTCGCCGGGCGCTTCCAGCCCTGTCAGCGTAAGCAGGCCGTCGTTGTGGGCGGAGACGAGGTCGCGCGCGAATACGGTTTGCAACGAGTAGCTGCGGAGGCACGCCGCCAGCACATCATCCAGCGGCGCGCCGGCCGAGAAGCGATACACGATTTCCTTAGCGGCCAGCCGATCCCCCTCCTGCCGCGCGCCGGCCGCATCCGGCGTCCGCTCGTCGCGCTCGCGCTTCAGACCATTTTCGGCGAAAGCGGCGGCGACGGCCGGCTGACCCAGCTCGCGCACTACCTTAACGACCAACTCGCCGATTTGCATCGTAGTGGGAGCGCCGTCGTCGGTTTCTTGCGTCAGAAAATGGACGACGCCGTCGGTCAATTCGCGAGCCAGGAAGGCGTCCGGCCGGCCCAGCGACTCCGAGGCGGCGAAGAGGGCGCGGCTGATCTTGTCGGCGTCGAATGGTTCCAGTCGGCCGCCGCGCTTTTGCACCCAGGCCGGCGGTGGGTTTGTATCCATGACCTTGGCGAACCTCCTTGTCGGGTTTACGGCGGCGTGTCGCGAGCCACATCGTAGGCGGTAAAAGCCCAACCCATCACCGGCACAAGGGCCAGGGCGAACAGCGCCGCCATCGCCCATGCCGTCAGGATCGCCGCCAGCCGCGCTGCACCCTCGCCCGCCCGCGTGTACGTAGCGATCAGAAAGTAGACGAATACGGCCGGGACCGCCGCGACCAGCGCAGCCCCGCCCACGCCCAGCGCTTTGGCGAACTGCGTTAGGATGTTGCGACCCATCGCTTGGAAGTCGCCTGGCGTCGTCACCATGACGCGGGTCGGCAGCAGCAGAAAGAGCAGGTTTTCGATACTGAAAAGCACAAAG
>DATKHW010000199.1:0-16575 GCA_035546275.1 Gemmataceae bacterium | reverse complement strand
TGCATATCGTCGGCCAGGAACCGCGGGCTACGGAACGACAAGTAGCTCGGCTGCTCCTGGAGCGGCCAGAATTGGAGGCGCGCTACGGCGGCTGGCTGGCGAGCTTGCACCCGGCGGCGTGGAGGGAGGTCGAAGCCATGGCGCGAACGGCGGGAAAGAAATTCGAGATCGACTTGCGGCCGGCCATTGAATACCTGGGTCTGAAGCAGGTCGTCGAGCAGGTTGGCCTCGCTCGCGTGATCGAGGAGTTCGGCGCGAAGCAGGTCGTCGAGCAGCTGGGAGGACGAGAGGTGGTCAAACAGCTTGGCCTCGATGGCATTCTCGCCAGTCTATCGCCTGCGGAGCGTCGGGAGCTGAAGCGGCGGCTACAATGAGGGCCGTCCAATTTCAGTCGGGCCGAGATGAATTGACGCCTTGGTTCTGTTTTCCCTCACGGCGACGCATCCGATGAAGTACCACGGCTATTACTGGTCGTATGGCTACAAGGATCCCGATGGCCAGGTAACGCAAGCCGCGTTAACCAAATCGACGCTGTCGCTGGTTTGGGAAGAAGACGGCGACAAAGGCCAACTTGACGCGAAGGTAACTGAAGAAGACCTATTTGAGGGACAATTCTCATACATGCACAGTCCGGGCGTTGGACAGTTTTTATTTAGACTTTATCGGTCTGGAAGTCGCGTTTTGTTGTTCGGGACGTGGTATTGGCCCCCACAGCAGGAGGAAGGAGCCTGGGTAATCGTTCTCGATCCCGTGGAGGAACAACACGACAAGCGGTGATCTAGCGAGGAGCGTCGCGTGGCATATGCTTTCGCTCCTTCCTAAACGCGCTCCACCCCTTTGGGGTTATTTCTTCTCATACACCACCCTTCCCCCGACCACGGTCGCCAGCACCTCCGTCTCCGCAATCCGATCGCGCTCCGCCTCATCGAGAATGTCGCGCGACAGGACCACGCAATCGGCCAGCATCCCCGGCGCCAGCATGCCGCGGTCCTTCTCCTCGAATCCCGCGTACGCCGCCGTCGCCGTGTACGCCTCCAGCGCCTGCACGGCCGTGATCTTCTGCTCGGGGTACCAGCCGTCGGGGTGCTTGCCGTCCAGCGTGCGGCGGTTGACGGCGGCGTCGATGCCGAGGATCGGGCTGAGCGGCGCCACCGACCAGTCGGAACCGAACGCCAGCTTCGCCCCGGCGTCCAAAAGCGAGCGGATCGCATAGGAGGAGGCGCACCGCTTGGCGCCGATGCGGCCCTCCGCCCAGCGGCCGTCGTCGATGACGTGGTACGGCTGCATTGACGCGATCACGTTCAGCTCCTGGAAGCGGGGATAATCCTCCGGCCGGAGGTGCTGGGCGTGCTCAATGCGGAAACGGCGGTCGCGCGGGCCGTTGGCTTTGCTGACCTCCGCGAAGATGTCGAGCAAGGCGGCGTTGGCCCGGTCGCCGATGGCGTGAACCGCCACGGACAGCCCGGCCTTGTCCGCCTCGCCGATGTACTCGCGCAGCTTCTCCGGCGAAGTGACGAAGACGCCAGTGCTGCCCGGCTCGTTCACGTAAGGGTCGAAAAACTTGGCCGTGCTGGAGCCGAGCGAGCCGTCCACGAAACCCTTCAAGCCGCCGATGCGCACCCAGTCGTCGCCGAAACCGGTTTCGACGCCGAGTTTGGCGAGGTCCTTCCAGTCGGCCAGCGGCCAGCGCAGATCGACGCGGCAAGTCAACTTGCCGGAGCGGGCGAGACGCTGATAGACGCGGAAGAGCAAGGCCCGCGTCGGCGGGGCGCTGCCGTCCATGTCCTGCACGCTGGTCACGCCGGCCTGGCGGGCCTCGTCCAACGCGCCATGCACCGCCTCGACGATTTCCTCTTCCGTCGTCGGCGGGGCCAGCGGATCGACGAGGTCCATCGCGTTGTCGCGCAGCAGGCCGGTCGGCGTCTTGCCGCCGGGCTTGCGGTAGATTACGCCGCCGCTGGGGTCGGGCGTGTCGGCGGCGATCCCGGCCAGCTTCAGGACGCGCGTGTTGACCACGGCCATGTGGCCGTCGTAGCGGCGCAGGAAGACGGGGCGATCCGGCACGTACTTGTCGATCAGCTCGGCCGTCGGCAGCTGGCCGCCGAAGGTGCGGTCGTGGTCCCATTCGCCGCCGAGCATCCAGCGCTCGCGCGGCAGCTTGGCGTCGAATGCCTGCAGGCGCTTGCCGAATTCCGCCTCGTCCTTGGCGTCCTTGAGGGCCACCTGCGCCAACCGCAGGCCGGAGCCGAGCAGATGGACGTGGCAGTCGTAGAAGCCGGGCGTGACGCGGCGGCCCTTCAGGTCGATGACGCGGGTGGTTGGGCCGATGAGCGGCTTGATGAATTCCGCCGACCCAAGGGCGGTGATGCGGTCGCCGACGATGGCCAGGGCCTCGTGCTGCGACCGCTTCGGGTCGCCGGTCCAGATCTTGCCGCCGGTCAAAACGACATCAGCGCCAAGGCGCCACTCGACGCGCGGCTCGGCGGCGGATGCGAAACGGGCGGCGAGGGCGCCGGTACAGCCGAGTTGCAAGACCTTGCGTCTCGTCCATCCGGCTTCCGGGCGACGGGGGGTGGAATCCATGGCGCGCTCCATTTTTCGGCTTCACGGCAAGGGCCGCAACGAAGATTGGCAAGGAAGAGTCTACCGGATCGCCGGCCGTGACGCTAGGATGAGGCGGAGGGAGGCGCCGGCACGACGAATGAGGGAACGGCGAAGGGATGGCAGGGAAAAAACGTCGCCTCTTTACGGTCCAAACGCCTCTCGGTTATCGTGTTTTCCTGGAGCGCGACCGTTGGCGGCAGATCGTCCGTAATAAGCACCCGGCGTTGGCCGGAAAGGACAAGGACGTTCGCGCCTGCCTCGAATCCCCCACGCTCGTCCATGAAAGCGCCAAGGAGGCGGACGTGCATCTGTACTACGCCCCCTCCGGTGGCGTCCATCTCTGTGTCGTCGCCGCCCCAGGCGACGGGGACGAGTGCTTCGTCGTCACCGCGTACTTCACGACGAGCATCAAGAAAGGAAAGGAATTATGGAGAAATTAAGGATCTACTACGACCGCGAGGGCAATTCGCTGAGCGTGTGGTTCGACGATCCAAAAAAAGAGCACGTCTGCGAGGAATCCGACGACGACATGATTCTGGTCAAAGACCGGCGGGGTCGGATCATCGGCTTCGAGCGGCTTAACTTTCTTTCCGCCAAACAGCGGAAGGAGGGCGCGGTGATTCCCATGGAAGTGCAAATGGTTTGAGGGCGGGCGAGGACTACCTAGCAGCCCCTCATGTGCAGCCCGATTTTCCCCGTCCCCGGCGGCGATACCACCGTTTCCACCGGCAAGAATTCCTAAACTTCTTGGAAAGATCGGTGATATCTTCTAGAATGACCTTCGTCCCCCGTTCACAATGGAATTCGGCCGACGACCCCCTCTAACGACCCGGACCTAGCCGCCGGCGGGAGAAACCATGATGCCGATGGGCGTTGACGACGACGAGCTGCACCACGAATGCGGCGTCGCCGCCATCTATCACCTGCCGGGGGCGGCCTCCGGCCTCGGCCCCTTGCAAGGGTCGGAAGAAGTCTCTCGCCTGATGCCCCGCATGTTGCTCGACCTCCAGAACCGCGGCCAGCTCGCCGCCGGACTGGCCTCCTTCAACCCGAAGCGCGAAAAGCTCCTCGACACCTACAAGCAAATCGGCACCGTCATCGAGGCCTTCCGCCTCAACCACCAGGCGAAGCACGACAGCATCATGCAGGACTTCGCCGGCCGGGCCGCCATCGGCCACGTCCGCTACGCCACCTGCGGCGCCGCCGACCGCAGCTACGCCCAGCCGTTCGAGAGGCATCACGGCTGTAAGTGGAAATGGTTCGCCATCGCCTTCAACGGCCAGCTCGCCAACTACGCCGAGCTCCGCGACCAGCTCCTCACCCAGACCGATTACCACCTCACCCGCAACAGCGACACCGAAGTCATCATGCACTACCTCAGCCATGAGCTGAGCCAGTACGTCGATGCGCGGCCCGACCTGGTGGAGGTCTTCCGCAACCTGAGCCGGAAATTCGACGGCGCCTACAACCTCGTCTTCCTCAACGCGATGGGCGACATGGTGGTGCTGCGCGATCCGCGCGGATTTCGGCCGCTCTGCTGGGCGCAAGACGGCAACCTCTTCGCCGCCGCCAGCGAAAGCGTGCCGCTGCTCAACCTCGGCTTCAAAGACGTGCGCTCGCTGGAACCGGGCGAAATCATTCTGGTCGAGGACGGCGTGATTCGCCGCGACCGCATCGCTCCGAAGCAAACGCCGTCGCACTGCTTCTTCGAGTGGATTTATTTCGCCAACGTGGCCAGCACCCTGGACGAGCGCAGCGTCTATCTGACGCGGGCCGCGCTGGGCCAGGAGCTGGCGCGGCAGGAACGGATGCTGGAAAAGGTCCCGCTCGACGAGGACACCATCGTCGTGCCGGTCCCCGACACCGGCAAGGCGGCGGCCGACGCCATGGCCTTCGCGCTGAAAGTGCCCTCCGTCGAGGGGTTGATCCGCAACCGCTATGTGGGCCGCACCTTCATCGAGGGGCAGAATCGGGCCGAGCGCGTCCAGCTGAAATACACGCCGCTGCGGGAAGTGTTGCAGGGCAAGCGCGTGCTGCTGATCGAGGACACGATCGTCCGCAGCACGACGATGAAGGCGCTGCTGCACGACCTCCGGCACCGCGGCGGCGCCCGCGAAATCCACGTCCGCGTCGCCTGCCCGCCGATCGTGGCGCCGTGCTTTTACGGCATCGACATGTCCACGGTGCGCGAGCTGTTCGCGCCGCGTTTCATGCACGGCTCGCGCCTCACCGAGGCCGAGCAGAATGCGATGGCCGCGGAATTGGGGGCCGACAGCCTGTTTTATCTGCCGCTGGAGGCGGTCGCACGTTGCATCGGCCTCGACGCGACACAGCTCTGCCGCGGCTGCCTCACCGGCAAATACCCGACGCCGACCGGCGAACGGCTCTATCAGCTGTCGCTGCGCCACCGCAACGGCTCGGTCAATAGCCGCACCTACGAGATGGCCGCCGCGACGCCGCATGTCTGATTCTCGCTCCTAGGCTCTGCCTGGGAGCGGACTGCCCGCGAGGCTCTGCCTCGCGTCCCGTCCTTCGGCAGGCAGAGCCTGCCGGGCAGTGCGTGCCGGGGCAGAGCCCCGGCACGAATACACGCTCCGCCAAATTGGTTGGACTTGCCCGCCTGCGCGCTTCCAGGTTAGACTGCCGCGGTGGAAACCTTGCGCCCGGACCGCGCAATTGCTCCAGGGATGGGGCCGCCATGATCAAGCGCCGCAGCCAGCTGCTGACCGCGTCCTTTCTGGTCTGCGATCTCCTCATGATCTGCCTGGCCTGGTGCGGCGCCTACTATATCCGCTTCGAACTCGGCTTCATTCCCATCACCAAGCCCGTGCCCGATGCGGTCCTGTGCTGGGTCAATGTGCCGCTTATCCTGTTCCTGGCCGCCGTGTCTTTTCAGGTCACCGGCCAGTACGCCATCCACCGCCTGCGCCGACTCCGCGAGGAAGTGATCGGCGTCCTCAAGGGGGTCACGCTGCTGGCCCTCCTGGCCATGGCCGCCATCTTTCTCCGCCACGACGCCTACGAATCGCGCCCCGTCATGGTCCTCTTCTGGGCGTCGGCCTTCGTCCTGGTGCTGACCGCCCGCCGCTGCGCCTGGGCCGCCGTGCGCACGCTTCGCAGCCACGGCTACAACCAGAGCTATTCGCTCATCGTCGGCGTCGGCCGGGTCGCTCGCAAGACGGCCCGCGCTCTGCGCAAGGCCAGCTGGATGGGCATCAAGAACGTCGGCTTCGTCGAGGACCGTCACGGACCGCTGTCCAGCGACCTCGACGTGCTCGGCGCCATCGCCGACTTGCCGCAGCTCATCCAGCTCTATTCCGTCAGCAACGTCTTCATCGCCCTGCCGCTCAACCGCTACGCCGACGCCCGGCGCGTCTTCGACGTGCTGTCGCAATCGCTGGTCGAGGTGCGGCTGGTGGCCGACGTGCCGATCCTGGCGGGGCTGACGCTGACCACGACGAACCTGGACGGTCTGCCGGTCGTCGGCCTGCGTGAAAGCCCGCATTTCGGACTCAACGTGGTGTTCAAGCGCTTTATGGATGTGCTTTTGTCTCTGATCGGTCTGGTCGTGCTGTCGCCGCTCTTGCTGCTGGTCGCCGCGATCGTGAAGCTGACCAGTCCGGGGCCGGTGTTTTATGGGCAGGAGCGCTGCGGCCTGAACGGCCGGGCTTTCCACATGCTCAAGTTCCGCAGCATGGCCGTCAACGCGGAACAGCAGACCGGCGCCGTCTGGGCGGTCAAGGACGACAAGCGCCGCACCTGGTTTGGCGCCTTCCTGCGCCGCAGCAGCATCGACGAATTGCCGCAGCTGTGGAACGTGCTGATGGGCGACATGAGCCTGGTCGGTCCGCGGCCGGAACGGCCGGTGTTTGTGCAGCAGTTCAAGAAGACGATCCCGAATTACATGGCCCGTCATTGCGTCAAGGCCGGCCTCACCGGCTGGGCCCAGGTCAACGGCTGGCGCGGCAACACATCGCTGCGAAAACGGCTCCAGTACGATCTTTATTACATCACGCACTGGACGCCGTGGCTGGACCTCCGCATTCTGTGGATGACGCTGTTCAAGGGGATCGTCCATCGGAATGCGTATTGACCCTGCATGGAAGCCCGTAGCCCGTAGGGTGGGACGAGCGTCAGCGAGACCCGCCGGCGCCGACTCCATCCCTCATGGTGGGTCTCGCTGACGCTCGACCCACCCTACACCTACACCTTGCGGTTCAAGCGACCTGCTACAATAGCCGCATGGATCCGCGCCCCGCAGATCGGGAGGCCCTGCGCATGAAACGAGTCCTGGTGCCGGCCGCGGCGTTGCTGGCCGGCTTGACGTTCCTCGCCCCCCTCCGCGGCGACGAGCCGAGCGCCGCCGAGCGCGGCAAGGCCCACCTCCTCGGCCAAGCCTACAACCCGCCGACCATTCCCCTCGACGTTTGGCAAAACCTCTGGAAACAATGGGGCCTCACCGAGAAGCCGTCCGACGCCGAATTCGCCCGGACGCTCCGTGAGCGCTACGGCTTCGACGACGCGCCCTATCCCAACAAGGGCTATCCGATGGGCTTCCGCGAGGCCGACCTGCCGCTCGGCCTTGGCAAGGGCGTGTCCCAGGATTGCATGCTCTGCCACGGCGGCGCCATCGCGGGCCAGTCCTACGTGGGCCTCGGCAATACGACGCTGGATTTCCAGACCTTCTCCGAAGACCTCAGCCGGGCGATGGGCCGATCGGGCAAGACGCCGTTCATCTTCAGCAACGTCCGCGGCACCACGGAGGCGGCCGGCTTCGCCGTCTTCCTGCTCGGCTACCGCGAGCCGGACCTGTCCGTCCGCCTCAGCCGGCTCGACCTCGACCTCCACGACGACATGGTCGAGGACCCGCCCGCCTGGTGGCTGCTCAAGAAAAAGAAAACGATGTACTGCGACGGCGGCGGCGATCAGCGCTCGGTGCGGTCGCTCATGCAGTTCATGATGAGTCCGCTCAACGCCCCGTCCGCGTTCAAGAACGCCGAGCCGGAATTCAAGGACATTCGCGAGTATCTTCTGAGCCTTCAGCCGCCGAAATATCCGCTGCCGATCGACGCCGACCTGGCGGACCGCGGCGAAGGTCTTTTCCTGGCCAATTGCGCCCGCTGCCACGGAACCTACGGCGCGAACTGGACCTATCCGAACAAGATCATTCCGCTCAAAAAAATCGGCACCGATCGCAAGCGCTTCGACGGCTTGTCGAAGAAATACGGCGACTATTACAACAAGAGCTGGTTCACCGAGGAGTACAAGACGCTGCCGTCGGTCGGCTACCAGGCGCCGCCGCTGGATGGAATCTGGGCGACGGCGCCTTACCTGCACAACGGTTCCGTGCCGATGGTGTACGGCGTCCTGAATTCCAAGGCCCGGCCCAAAATCTTCACGAGGTCGTATCGTACCGACCTGGACGCCTACGACGCGCAGAACCTGGGCTGGAAGGTGCAGGTGCTGGACGCGCCGCCCGATCCGGACAAGACGCCGGCGATCGAGCGGCGGAAGGTGTACGACACGACGCAGCCGGGCCGCGGCAACGGCGGCCACACCTACGGCGACGCGCTGACCGATCCAGACCGGCGAGCGATCATTGAGTATTTGAAGACGCTATGATGTTGCAGCGCCGGCGGGTATGATATTCGCCAGAGCCGCGCCGGTGCTTGTAGGGTGGGTCGAGCGGAAGCGAGACCCACCAGCGCCGATTCGGTCTCTCCCGGTGGGTCGAGCGGAAGCGAGACCCACCCTACGGCTGCTGCTGGCGCAACCGCTCCCTTGTTGTTGCACTAAGGAGGCCCAGGTATGCCGTTAACGGTCGATAAAGTCGATGACGTCGCGGTCGTGACGGTGAACGTGGACGAGTTCGACGCCAGCAACGCAGACGAATTCAAGCAGGAAATCGCCCCCGTGCTGCAGAGCTGTTCGCGGATCGTCCTCGACCTGACTCGGGTGCGCTTCGTGGACAGCAGCGGCTGCGGCGCCATTCTGTCGGTCCTGAAAAACGTCACCTCGTGCGGCGGCGATCTCAAGCTGTGCCGCGTCCAGCGGCCCGTGCGCACCACCTTCGAGCTGATCCGCCTGCACCGGATCTGTGAAATCTTCGACACGCGCGACGAAGCGGTGCGGGCGTTCAAGAAGTAGGCGAGGCGTCATGTCCGTCCTGCGCGAATTGGTCGGCGGCCAGGAGCACCCGATGCGCGGCAAGGTGACGCTCATCGGCCGCGATCCGGCGTGCGATATCGTCGTCCGCACCGAGCAGACGTCGTTCCGCCACGCCATGATCGTGCAGTCCGGCGCCTCCTACGCCATTGAAGACCTCGAAAGCGTCAACGGCGTCTACGTCAACGGCCAGCGCGTCCACGGCCGCGCGCCGCTGCGGCCCGGCGACCGCATCGAAATCCCCGGCTTCGCCGCGGCCTTTCAATCGACCGCCACGCCCGTCCCATCGGTGAAGGACACCCTCACGACCTTGCCGATGTCGGGGGCCGGCCGGCTGGAAATCAAGCCGGAGTTCAAGCTGCGGGCGGTGCTGGAGATTTCGCGCTACCTCAGCACCGCGCTCGATCTCAAAGACGTGCTGCCGAAAATCCTGGAGTGTCTGTTCTCCGTCTTTCCGCAGGCCGACCGCGGTTTCATCCTGCTGCAGGACCCCAACACGGGGCAGTTCGTTCCGCGGGCCGTCCGCAAACGGCACGCGCCGGACGCCGACACGCCGGCCGTCAGCCGCAGCATCCTCAACCAGGTGACGTCCACCGGCCGGGCCGTCCTCAGCGCCGACGCGGCCTCCGACGCCCGCTTCGATCCCAACCAGAGCATCCGCCGTTTTCACATCAAGTCGATCATGTGCGCCCCGATGCTCAGCTCGACGGGCACGGTGCTGGGCGTGATCCAGCTGGACACCGAGGAAGTCCGATCGCCGTTCCGCGAAGAGGACCTCGAAGTGCTGGCCAGCGCTACGACGCAGGCGGCGACGGCGGTGGAGTTGGCCCAGCTGCACAAGGAGCGGCGCGACCTGGAAGCGGCCATGCAGATTCAGAAGAGCTTTCTGCCGGCGTCCCGGCCGCGCGTGCCGCAGCTGCATTTCTTCGACTACTACTCGTCGGCCCGCCAGATCGGCGGCGATTATTACGACTACATCCCGCTGCCCGGCGACCGGCTGGCCGTGGCGCTGGGCGACGTGTCGGGCAAGGGGGTGCCGGCGGCGCTCCTGATGGCCCGGCTGTCGGCGGCGGCCCGCTTCGCGCTGGCGGCCGAGAAGGACGTGGGCACGGCCATGCGCCGGCTCAACGCCGCCCTGACGCAGACCGGCGCCGAGGACCGCTTCGTCACGTTCGCGGCGGCGATCCTCGATCTGAAGACCTACGGCCTGACGCTCGTGAACGCCGGCCACATGCCGCCGTTGCGCCGTCGTGCCGGGAACTCCGGCGTGGAAGAAGTGGGCGACGCGATCGTCGGGTTGCCGCTCGGAGTAATGGATAAACCGTATGAACAAATGACGTTTCCGCTGGAACGGGGCGACGTGCTGCTGTTTTACACCGACGGCGTGAGCGAGGCGCGGAACCCCGCCAACGACCAGTATGGGCTGGATCGGTTGCGGCGGGTCCTGGCGACGGGGCCGGCGGACGTGGAGGCGCTGGGCGCGGCGGTGCTGGCCGACGTGCGGCGCTTCGCGGCGGGAAGGCCGCAGAACGACGACCTGACGATCGTCTGCGTCGGCCGCGATTGAAAAGAAATCTCACGCAAAGACGCAAAGCTGCAAAGAAGACAAAAGGCGGGGTTCAGGGGCGCGTTCCGATCGAACCCCGCCCTTTTTCTTCCGCGGCTCTTTGCGTCTTTGCGTGAGATTCCTCTTCTCCCAGCCGGCCTTGCCGCCTGCAAGCGTTCTGGGTTACACTCCCCCACCCACGGAAGGGGCGGCGCCAGTTCACGGAGGAACTCCCATGTGCGGAATCGTCGGTTACACCGGCCGCAAAGAAGCGGAACCCATCCTCGTCGAGGGACTGCGCCGGCTGGAGTACCGCGGCTACGACAGCGCCGGCCTGGCCACCGTCACCGGCTCGCGGCTGCACCTCCGCAAAAAGGCCGGACGCATCCCCGACCTCGTCCGCCATCTCCGCGAACAGCCCGCCCCCGGCTGCGTCGGCGTCAGCCATACCCGCTGGGCCACGCACGGCCCCGCCAACGACCGCAACGCGCACCCCCACCTCGGCGGCGACAACCTCATCGCCGTGGTGCATAACGGCGTCATCGAGAACTATGCCACTCTCAAAAGGCAATTAACGTCCGACGGCGTCGCCTTCCACAGCGACACCGACACGGAAGTCGTGGCCCAGCTCATCGCCCACCATCTTCGGCCGTTCGGCGACGAGCGGCCGGAGGTCAACGACTTCATCGAAGCCGTTCGCAAGGCGCTGGTTCCGCTCAAGGGCACCTACGGCCTGGCCGTCGTTTGCCGGCTCTTCCCCGACGTCGTGATCGGCGCCCGTCTTGGCAGTCCGCTCGTCCTCGGCATCGGCGACGAGGAGAATTTCCTGGCCAGCGACCCCGGCGCCCTGGTCGGCAAGGCCGACCGCGTCGTCTACTTGCAGGACCACCAGCTCTGCGTGCTGACGCCGGAGGAATGGCACATTCTCGATCCGGAAAAGGTGCGCGTCGAGGCGTCGATCGAGGCGATCGAGTGGGAAGCCGCCGACGCCGACAAGGGCGTCTTCGATCACTACATGCTCAAGGAAATCTATGAGCAACCCGAAGCGCTGGAGAACGCCCTGCGCGGCCGGCTCAGCGACGCCGACTCCTCCGCCCACTTCGGCGGTCTGAATCTCGATGTGCAGCGGCTGCGGCAGGCGGATCGCATTGTGATGACAGCCTGCGGCACCAGTTATCATGCCGCCCTGGTCGGCGAGTACCTGTTCGAGGAATTCGCGCGCATCCCGGTGGAAGTGGAGTACGCATCCGAGTTCCGCTACCGCAATCCGCCGCTGGACCGCAACACCATCGTGCTGGCGCTGACGCAGTCCGGCGAGACGGCCGACACCCTGGCCGCTCTGCGCGAATCCAAGCGCAAGGGACATCCCACGCTCGCCCTCTGCAATGTCGTCGGCAGCAGCATCGCGCGGGAGGCCGACGGCGGCGTGTATCTGCACGCCGGCCCCGAGATCGGCGTCGCCAGCACCAAGGCTTTCACGAACCAGATCGCCGTCCTCGCCATGCTGGCGCTCTACCTCGGCCGAATGCGCCACCTGTCGAGCATTCAGGGGACGCAGATGATCCGCGATCTCCGTTCCATCCCGGACGCCGTGCGGCGGGCGCTCTCCTGCCACGACGAGGTCAAACGCATCGCCGAGCGCTACCACCGCTGCAACAACTTCCTTTACCTCGGCCGGCAGTATCACTACCCCGTGGCGCTGGAAGGCGCGTTGAAGTTAAAAGAGATCAGCTATATCCACGCCGAGGGCTATCCGGCCGCGGAAATGAAGCACGGGCCGATCGCGCTGGTGGACCCGCAGACGCCGTCGGTGTTCCTGCTGCCGCGCTGCGCCATGTACGACAAGGTGATGAGCAACCTGGAGGAGGTGAAGGCACGCGGCGGCCCGGTGATCGCGGTGGCCTGCGACGGCGACGAGGATGCGCCGGCCCGGGCCGACGAAGTGATCTACGTGCCGGAAGTCGCGGACTATTTGCAGCCGCTGGTGTCGGTCGTGCCGTTGCAGCTCCTGGCCTATCACGCCGCCCTGCTGCGCGGCTGCGACGTGGACAAGCCGCGCAACCTGGCCAAGAGCGTCACGGTGGAGTGAAAAGACGTTTCACCGCGGAGAACGCGGAGAGCGCGGAGCAAAGACAAGGAAAAGCTTTCTTTTGTCTTCTCTCTGCGCTCTCCGCGTTCTCTGCGGTGAATTCCTTGCCCCCGCCCCCGCCGCCGCTTACCATGCCCCTAACGAGGAGAGCCGCGGCGCACCGGCGGGCGAACCGCTGTCGCCGCGGAATGACCCACTGAGGTGCATCATGAAGCGATGGATGACGGCCGCGCTGTGCGCCGGCCTGGGGGGATTGATCGCCTGCGGCTGTCTGTCGGCGAAGGACGACAAAAAGAGCGACGTCTACACCGACGCCAAGGAGGCCGGCCCCGACTTCGCCGTGCAAGGCGAGTACGTTGGACAGGCCGGCACGGACAAGTACGGCGCCCAGGTCGTGGCCCGCGGCGATGGGAAATTTGAGATCCTTTTCCTCAAGGGCGGTCTGCCGGGCGACGGCTGGGACGGCCAGACGTGGACCCACGGCGACGCCATGACGGACAACGGAAAGGTCACGTTCAAGGGGAGCGAGTGGACCCGGCAGTCGCAGACGGAGGACCAAAAGGGGCCGACCGTCGTCCCCGCCAGCGATTGGACCGGCGAGATCGCCGACGCCAAGCTGACCGGCACGACCAAGGGCGGCGAGGCCGTCAACCTCAAGCACGTCCTGCGCGAAAGCCCGACGCTGGGCGCCAAGCCGCCGACCGGCGCCATCGTACTATTTGACGGCACGAACGCCGACGAGTGGAACGGCGGCAAGGTGCTGGAAGGGGGTCTGCTGAACAACGGCATCAAGAGCAAGCGGAAGTTCGGCAGCTGCACCTTCCACGTCGAATTCATCCTGCCTTTCATGCCCAAGGCGAGGGACCAGGGCCGGGCCAACAGCGGCGTCTACGTGCAGGACCGTTGGGAGATCCAGGTGCTCGACAGCTTCGGCCTGACCGGCATGAGCAACGAGTGCGGGGGCGTCTACCACCAGTTCAAGCCGATCGTCAACATGTGCTACCCGCCGCTGTCGTGGCAGACCTACGACGTGGATTTCACGGCCGCCAAGTACGACGGCGACAAGCAGGTCGAGCCGGCCGTCGTCACGGTCAAGCACAACGGCGTCGTGATCGTGGACCACGCCAAGCTGGACAAAGGCCCGACGGGCGGCGGCCAGCCGGAGAGCGCCATGCCGATGCCGATCCAGCTGCAAAACCACGGCAACCCGGTCTACTACCGCAACATCTGGGTGGTCGAAAAATGAAGGATGAGGGATGAAGGATGAAGGATACATTAGCCATGCATCCTTCATCCTTCATCCCTTTCAGAGCGGCGCCGGCAAATCCCGCCGTGTGAACAGCCACAGCGCGACCGCATAGCCCGCGACGCCGACGCCGTACAGCACGGCCAGCGATTTAAGCACTTCTTCCCGCGACGCTCCGAGGATCATCGCCTGCGGCTGATAGTAATAGAAGATGGTGAAGGGGCGCAACGGCTCCATCACGTCCCATAGCTGGCCGACCACGTTGACCAGGAACTGGATCAGCGTGGCGAACACCGCGACTCCCAGCACGCGCCAGCGATACCGGCCGGCCGCGGACAAGGCCATCGTGTAGCCGCTGATGGCGAACAGCAGGCCGCCCACCGCCGGCAAGGCTCGGCCGAACGCCGCCGGATCGACGTGCAACCGTTCGCGCTGCTGCGCCTCCGGCTCCGGCTTCACGATCAGCGCGACCGCCGGCGGCAATTGGAGATCGGCCTTCGCCGGTCGGATCGGCCCAACCATCCACGTCCCCAACCATGTCCCGCCCCACAGGCTCAGACACAGCAGCGGGATAACCACCAAATCGACGCCGCAATGGGCCATAACCAACCGAGGGCGCGAGAGGGGCTGGGCCAGGAGCAATTCCATCGTGCCCCGGTCGACCTCGCCGGCCAAGGCGCCCGACGCCCGGCCGACGGCCCAGACGCAGAAAATCGCCTGCACCAGCGGATGGACGTAGCCGATCGAGAGCAGGTCCATGGCCCGGTCGAGGTCCACGCGCTCGCCGCCGATGATGGTGCGGATGATCTTGCCGGGGCCGCCGAAGACCTGGTTCTGCACGTCGCCGAGGTTCTGGCCGGCCAGCGCCGCCAGCTGGGTGAAGTACGGCGACAGGTCGCTGAGGATGCGCGAGGTGATCCGCGCCCACAGGCACTGAAACGCCGCCAGCAGCAGGGCCGTGACGAACAGGCCGACGCGGCAGTCGCGCAGCAGCTTGCGGATCAGCGTGAGGGTCATTCGTCGGCCCCGTGGTAGCGGTAGTAGACGGCGGCCAGTCCAAGCGGCTCCAACCGCAGGTCGGCCAACGGCTGCCGGGCCAGCCACGTCAGCAGCGGCGGCAGCGGCCCGCGATATTCCAGAGTCAAGCGATCCTTTTCATGCTCACGGACGACCAAGCCGTCCGGCAGCGCCTCCGGCCGCCAGGGTTCGGCCAATCGCGCCCGGACGAGTCGGCCCTCGCGCAATTCGGCCATGTTCTGCAAATGCGCAAGACGGCCGGCCCGCAGGACGGCGACGCGGTCGCAGACCTGCTCCACCTCGCTCAAGACGTGCGACGAGAACACTACCGCCTGCCCCTGTTCGCGGGCCTCGCGCACCTGCTGCAGCAGCTCGTCGCGCATGTTCGGGTCGAGCGTGTTGGTCGGCTCGTCCATGATGAGCAGCGGAGCGCGGGCGTGCAGCACCTGCAACAGCGCGGCCTTGCGCTTCATGCCGGAGGAAAGGGAGGCGATGGGTCGGTTAAGGTCGAGATCGAAGCGAGCGGCGAGGGCGTCCAGCTCGGCGCCGACTTCCAGGCCGCGCAGGCGGCTTAGAAAGCGCACCAGCTGGCGGCAGGTCATGTTCTCATACAGCCGCAGCTCGCCGGGGAGGTAGGCGACGTGCCGGCGGGCGGCGACGCCGTCGCTCCAGCAGTCACGGCCGGCGATCAGGGCCCGTCCGGCCGTCGGTCGCAGGAATCCCAGCAGCAGACGCAGGGCCGTGGACTTTCCCGATCCGTTGGGGCCGAGAACGCCGAACACCTCGCCGGCGGCGACTTCGAGGTTGAGATCCTCCAATGCCCGGAAGCGGCCGTAATCCTTCGTCAGATGTTCGGTGCGCAGAAGCATCGCGGATCCTGCTGGCGTTGTGCGCCTCCGGGGCCAACTTATAATGATGGTAGACCCCTCCCCTTCGCCAGTCCAACTGGAAGGAAACCCATGTCCGACGCCTTTCTTCTCTCCGCCGCCCGCACGCCCATCGGCAAGTACCTCGGCGCCCTTTCCGAACTCACGGCCCCGCAGCTCGGCGCCGCGGTGCTGCGCGAGGCGCTGCGCCGGGCCGAGGCGGCGCCGGATCGGGTGGATGAAGTGGTGATGGGCTGCGTCCTCCAGGCCGGCGTGGGCCAGAATCCCGCCCGGCAAGCGGCGCTGACGGCCGGGCTGCCCGATTCCATCGCCGCCTACACCGTGAACAAGGTCTGCGGCTCCGGCCTCAAGGCGGTGATGCTGGCCGCTCAATCGATCCGGGCCGGCGATTCTGAATTGGTGCTGGCCGGCGGCATGGAGAGCATGAGCCGGGCGCCGTACCTGCTGTTCGGCGCCCGCGCCGGGTGGAAATTCGGCGATCAGAAGGTTGTGGATGAAATGATCCACGACGGCCTCTGGTGCGCCTGCGAAAACTGGCACATGGGCGAGGCGGCCGAACACATCGCGGCGAAGTACGGCGTGTCGCGGACGGAACAGGACCGTTTCTCGGCGCAGAGTCAGCGGCGGGCGGCCGAGGCGTGGGAACGCGGCGCCTTCGCGGCAGAGATCGTTCCTGTCACGGTCAACGTGGCGAGCGGGGGGCGTAAGCCCCCTGATTTGCCATCAGGGGGCTTACGCCCCCCGCTCGCCGTCAGCCGCGATGAGGGGATGCGGCCCGACACGACAGCGGAGACCCTGGCGAAGCTGAAGCCGGCCTTCCGCGAGGGCGGCACGGTGACGGCCGGCAACGCCTCGACGCTGAGCGACGGCGCCGCCGCCGTGGTCGTCGGCACGGCCCGCGCTGCCGAGTCGTTGGGCATCAAACCGCTGGCGCGGATCGTCGCCTACGCCACCAGCGGCGTCGCGCCCAAGGACATCTTCATCGCGCCGGTGCTGGCGGTACGGCAAGTACTGCAAAAAG
>DATKHW010000198.1:0-7280 GCA_035546275.1 Gemmataceae bacterium | reverse complement strand
GTCGCTGCTGGTCTTGGCCCTCGCCTGGTCCAGAGCGGCCTGGTAAACCTGCGGATCGATCTTGAACAGCGGGTCGCCCTTCTTGACGTCGAACCCTTCCTTCGGCATCGGCTCCGGCAGCAGATAGCCGGTCACCTGCGCCGCCAGGTTGACGGAGTTCTTGGCCTGCGTGCTGCCGGTGAAGACCGCGTAGTCGGTGACGTCTTCCTGCACCGGCACGGCCACATCCACTTCCGGCGCTTTGGGAGCGGCCGGCGGCGGCGCGGGTGAACAGCCGACCGTCACGGCGCCAATCAGCACGGCCGTAATCACGTACGACCGCCAGCAGCCACTTCGCACCGCCAGGCCCCTAGAGTTCGGATTCATAGGTCGCTCACCGTTGGAGAGTGGGAGTCCGAGAATCGGACTGACTGGTCAGTATCGTTATAGGTAATGCCAATCGGCTCTCCCGTCAACGGGAAATGCAGCTAAACGGCGCCGGAGGCTGATGGGCAAGGGATGTGCCGTTCCGGGGCGAGCCGCTGGGTTCATCCCAATGCACATTTGCCTTTTTTCCCCGCGCCTGTCGGGTTGGACGGCCGCTTGGCGAGTTCGTTGCAGACGGCCGCTTCGACGGCGGCCGCGGCTCCCAAACGAAACCAGGCGAGGTAGATCATGTCCTTGCGACATTGGCTGCGGGCGGTGATGGGCGGCCGGAAGGCGGAGCGGCCGGCGTCGCGGCCCGGCCCGGCCCTGGAACTGCTGGAAGACCGCTGCGTTCCCACCACGGGGTGGGTTCCGCAGGCCGGCGGTTCGCAATCGCTTTTCCGAGTCTGGGGGACCGGCCCCAACGACGTCTTCGCCGTCGGCAATAGCGGCACGATCCGGCATTCCACCAACGACGGCCAGACCTGGACGAACCAGAATTCGGGAACCACACAGTTCCTTTACGGCGTCTGGGGCAGCAGCTCCAACGATGTCTTCGCCGTGGGCGCCGGCGGCGTCATCGTGCATTCGACCAACGACGGCGCCTCCTGGACAGTTCAGAATCCGGCGACGGTGGACCTGATCGGCGTCTGGGGCAACTCCCGCAAAGACGTGTTCGCCGTGGGCGGCGGCGGCCTGATCCTGCATTCCATCAACGACGGCGTCTCCTGGATCCCCATCCGCCCAATCCCTTCCGAAGGCCTGGAGGGCGTCTGGACAAACGGCGATAACGTCTTCGCGGTGGGCGCCGGCGGCACAATCCTCCAGTCCGTCAACGACGGCGTTTCGTGGGTCGCCCAGAACTCGGGAACCAAGCAGACCCTGTACAACATTTGGGGCGACAGCTCCAACGACCTCTTCGCCGTGGGCGCGGTCGGCTTGATCCTGCATTCCACCAACGCCGGCGCCTCGTGGCAGGCCCAATCTTCGGGAACCAAGCAGGGCCTCTACGGCCTGTGGGGCAGCAGCCAGGACGACATCTTCGCCACAGGCGGCGACGGCGTGATCCTCCATTCCAGCAACGACGGCGCCGCGTGGACGCCGCAAGGGTCGCGGTCCACGCAAGCGCTGGACGGCGCCTGGGGCAGCGGTCCCAACGACATTTTCGCGGTGGGCGCCGCCGGCACACTGCTGCACGGCACCGGCTTCGAAGCGCCGCAGATCGCCGACGACGCCTTCGCCGTGCTGGCCAATCACACCTTGTGGCAAGGCAGCGCCGCCGGCGGCGCAGCGCTCACGGCGCCCGCTCCCATCCAGTCCGTCAGCGCCGTCACCGACGCCGCCGGCCTCGATATCCTCTTCGCCGCCTCCACGGACGGCCGTCTGTTCGAGCATAGCCCGGTCTTTGCGAACGGCGGCTGGGCGCCGCTCCCCACGCCTACCACCGGCACGACGTTTCTGCAGCTCAGCGCGGCCACGAACCTGTCCGGAAACGCGGTCGTTTTCGCCCTGCTCAGCGACCAATCTCTATGGGAATACAGCTCCCTGTTCGCGGGAAACCACTGGCAGATGCTTTCCATACCGGGCAGCATCTATTCGATCAGCGCGGTCACGGACGCTTCGGGCAACGACGACGTCTACATCATCTCCGACGTGCCCGGATATCTTGGCGCTTTGGCGGAACACAGCCCCGCCTTCCCGGGCGACGGCTGGATCGAGATCTCCAACATGGGGGGATTCACGTCGCTCAGCGCCGGCCGCAATGTGGCGGGCCAGGCGGTCGTCTACGGCGTGTCGTTTGGCGAGGTGTGGGAGCAGAACCCGGCCTTCGGCCCCATCGGGCTGAACACCGGATGGCTCGACCTCGAAAACAATTGGCAAGACCCAGTGGCGCCTGTGGGCACTGTTCAATCCATCAGTACCGGAGCCGCCGACCAAGTCTTCGCAATTGGCGGATACCGGGATCCGCTGTGGGATTATGTCCCGATAAGCAGTCGGCCGGAGGATGATTGGAGGGTCCTGGCGCCGGGCTATTTGTTGGACCTCACGTCCGTAAGTGCGACGACGACGCCGGCCGGTTGGGGCGAAGCATTCTGCCTGGGGTCGGACGGCTCGCTTTGGGAATACAACCCGGCCCTCAGCGGCATTGAAGGAACGCACATGCAGCAGGTTCCGCTGGGCAGCCTGGGCGCGGTGATCGGCGTCGCCGCGCCAGTGCGGCATTGACGGTTGCGCGGTGCGCCGCTGGTTCAGTGCGGTGCTTGCAGAGCGGCCGCCAGTTCCTGGGCCACTTGCGGCGCGTTGATGGAGTCTCGGCCGGTAATGATCCGGCCGGAAACGACGACCCTTTTCTGAGTCCAAAGAGCTTTAGGCTCCGCGCCGGCGCCGTCGAACACGAAAGGATCATAGGTTGCTTCACGCCCTTCCAGCACCCCGGCGTCGGCCAGCACCTTGACGCCTCGGCCCACGGCGGCCACGATCTTTTTCGCCTGGATCATGTTCTGGAGAAGCGTACGGGCGGCGCTGGCGAAGGCCCCGCCGCGCGCATACTCGAAGGACGGATTGCCGCCGAGGAAGACCACCGCGTCGTAGTCGTCGGCGTTCGCCTCATCGAGAAGCACGGCGGCCGTAACACCCGGGTCATCCGGCGCTCCAGCACGACGGACGGCGGTCAGCAGTCCCAGTTTGGACGAAGCGACGACGGTCGCGAAACCGGCCCGATCCAGTTCCGTCCGCAGCGCGTCGTATTCAGGATACCAGAACTCCTTCTGCGGCAAGACGATCAAGACGGACGGCCCCTTGGCGGCCGGCGGCGCTGGCTGGGGCGAAGGACTCGGCGGCGGGGTAGGGGCGTCGGTCGTCGGCGGCGTCGGCTGGGGCGCCGCGGCGCCGCGATGCTGCCAGAATCCCAATAGGATCGCCAGGGCCAGGACGACGACGCTTGCGGCCGTGAACACGCCGAGCGCCGTTGGGGTCATCCACGGTCGCCGACTAACGGCCGCCGGCGCCGAGGCTCGTTGCCCGGATGGTTGCGTCGCCGCTGTGCCTTGTCGCCGAACGAAGGGGGCCAGGGCCAGGGCAGCCTCTGCCGGCGTTTGGAAGCGCTTCGCCGGGTCCGGCGCCATCATGCGCTTCACCACGGCGGCCAGGCTCGGCGGCACCTCGGCGCGAAGCTCAGGGAGCGGCCGCGGCGACTGCTCCAGATGCGACAGCACCTTGGTCAAGGCCCCGCCTTCCGGGAAAGGCGGCTGACCGCTCAGCAGGCTATAAAGGGTGCAACCCAGGCTGTAAATGTCGGCGCGAATGTCCGCCTGGCGGGCGTCGCGCGCCTGTTCCGGCGCCATGAAGTCCGGCGTTCCCAGCAGCGCACCAACGGCGGTCAGAGATCGATCTCGGGGCGCCTCGCCGCGGAGGGGCGGTTCCGCCGCCTGCTGTTCGCGGACCAGGCGGGCCAGGCCGAAATCGAGAATTTTTACCTGGCCGTCGCGCGTCAGCATCAGGTTGTGCGGCTTGATGTCGCGATGAATCATGCCCTGCGTGAATGCGTGCTGCAAACCCAACGCCGCTTGACGGGCATAATCGCACGCAATTCCGACGTCCAGCGGCCCCTTGTTCGCCGCCAGGTGCGCCAGGTTGACGCCGTCCACATATTCCATCACGAGGAAGTGCAGGTCGCCGGCTTGTTCGGCGTCGTAGGCGGCGACGATATTCGGATGTGACAGTCGCGCCGCGGCCTTGACCTCCTGCCGAAACCGTTCGATGAATTGCGGCGTGCGGACGTAGTCGCCGCGGATCACCTTCAGCGCCACGGGGCGCTCCATGAGTCGGTGCATGGCCTGGAAGACGACTCCCATCCCTCCGCAGCCGAGCACGCGGAGGATCTGGTAGCGCGCATGATGGGCCAGCTCCGGCGGCACGTCGCCGGCGGCCTGCGTGGCGCCAACTGCGGGCGGAGCGGGGGACGGCGCCGCCCCTGGAGGGACCGTGGAAACCGTGGGTGCGTTTGCGGACAGCAGATTTCCGATCCAGATTTGGTCCAAATCCGGGAACCGCTCCAGGAACTCCGCTGCCGTGGGATGCTCGCCCGATAAACGGCGGTAATCAATCTCCAGCACGATTAGGTCGCGCAGCAGTGCAGCCCGCTCCGGCGCCGGCACGCCGGTGAGATAGTCTTCAAGGCGCGGGCGCTTCCCGGCTTTCCAGGCGGTTTCAAAGCGATCGCACACGCGGTCTCTGCGTCGGATCGCGGCCTCGGTGCGGTCCTCGACGTCTCGACTCGGGGAAGCACTCATGGCGCGACCTCCTCCCCCCACAATTCGCGGATGGTCCGCAGCTTGCGCTCGATGGTTCGCGGCACACAGCCCAGACGAGCGGCGATCTCCTCCACCGTATAGCCTTCCATCTTCCACACCGCGATCGAACGCAGCACGTCGTCGCCGAGGTGATCGAGCAGCCGCTGATATTCCTCGGCGACGCGCACGACAAATTCCGGGGTCGGCTCGCGGCCAATGACCTCTCCCCAATCGGCGACGGCCGCGGCCGCCGCCCCCTGCGCCGGGCCGCCGCGCTTCAGCCGATGCTCGCGGCGCAGCAGATCAATCGCCTTGTGAGCCGTGATGGAGACGAGCAGCGGCCAGAGGCTGTTGCGATCGCTCAGTTGAGGGAAGCGTCCGTCGCCGGCGCCCTGGCAAAAGCTGTGGAAGGCGCTGAGGGCCACGTCTTCCTCGTCGGCCGCCCGGCGCGGCAGACCCGCGAGCTTGAGCCGAGCCAGCTTCACCATCTTCTGGAAGTAGCCCTCCCAGAGGTGCTGGGCGGCGACCGACTCGCCGGCTTGAAGCTGACCGATCCAGTGAGTGATCGACCCGGGCGTGTTCATCGGCGCCGTGCCCTCTGGGAAGACCGGGAAGCGACGTGCTTTGGAGCTTTTTAGTCGGTCTATGCTCCATCGGCAGCGCGCTCCAAGGCGGCAATGTCGAGCTTGCTCATTTTCAGCATTGCTTCCATCGCCCGCCGCGATCGGTCGGGATCGGCGTCCGCGAGCAGCTGGAACAGCCGGGCCGGCACGATCTGCCAGGACAAGCCCCAGCGGTCCTTGAGCCAACCGCAATGGCTCGGCGAACCGCCGGCCGACAGCGCCGCCCAGAGTCGGTCCACCTCCGCTTGATCTTCGCACATGATCTGGAAGGACACGGCCTCAGTGAAGGGGAATTGCGGCCCGCCGTTCAGTCCGTGGAACTTGGAACCCGCCAGGGTGAACTCGACGGCCAGCACCATCCCGGCGGGTCCGCTCGGCGTGTCCGCAGGCGAACGGACCACGCGGTCGATGCGCGAATCCGGCAGCAGCGAGACGTAGTAGGCAGCCGCCTGCTCGGCCTGTCCATCGAACCATAGGCAGGGAGTGACTTTTTGCATCGTTATTCTTCCTCTCTGGCGCCGAACCACGCATGTTATGCGGCCGGTTGCACGCGTTGCTCGATGCAGGTGCGCTCATATGTGGCTTCCAGCTCGACCGGCAGACAGAGCCCGCCGCGCAGCCAAAGAGGCAGCGTCGGCAAGGGTTGGCCGACGGCGATCGGCTCACGCCACACGTCCAACGCTTTCGCTCCGTCGCGTTCCACCGGCCGGAAGGCCGACCCGCTCAGGGAAGGCCCCGGCCCTGGGTCGGCCAAGCCCAACCGCATGAGCAGCTCACGATGCAGGTCCGCCGTCCGTTCGGTCACGACGTCAACGAGCACCAACCCGACGCCCGCCTGCAGATAAGTCACGCACTTCGACACGAACGCGTCTCGATGCAGCGGCCGATCCTTGTTGGCCGGGCTGACCAACTCGACCGCCCCGGCCAGTTGCGGGCCGCCGGACCGGGCGAAGATTCCAACCTCGACCACGACGCCGGACATCTCGAAAGGAAAACTTGCCGCAGGCGGGGACGGCGCCCAACCCGCCGGCGCACCAGCGGCGGCGCCAGGCTGCTCGAACGCGGCGACGTCGATTTCGACGCCGAATTGCACGTTCGCCTCGGCGAAGTAGCCGGCCGGCAAGACCGCGTTGAGCTGGGAAGAGAGGTAGGTCGCCCACGCATTATGGAACGAGTGCCAGTGACGCCGTTCACTGAGCGGCGGATGGAAATGATCGAGAAGCGGCATGGCGTAGGGTCCTCGCTCAGACAACCGGGCCTGTTCAGGATACGCGTTCGGCAGCAAGGCAGCCACATCGCCTCATATCCAAGCAAACGCCGAACTTCCACGAGCCTCGTAGGGCCGCCGCCTCACTCCTGCAACCCATACTGCCGTATCTTGTCGAACAGCTGCCGCCGGCTGATGCCCAGCACCTGCGCCGCCCGCGTGCGGTTCCATTGCTCCTGTTCCAGCGCCTGCCGGATCACGCGGCGTTCCGTCTCCGCCAGGATGTCACGCAGCAGCAACGACCCGGCCGGCGCGGCCACCGGCGTCTGTTCCGGCGCCGGCGTCTCCGGGCTGAGGTCGGCCGGGCCGATCACGCTGCCCCGCACCAGGATCGCCGCGCGCGACAGCACGTTTTGCAGCTCGCGCACATTGCCGGGCCACGCACGATTGACGAGAAGAGAGATCGCCTCTGGGTCCAAAGCGAGATGCGGCCAGCCGTATTTCGCCGCCAGCCGTCGCACGATGTGATCGGCCAACGTGGCGATGTCCTCGCGCCGTTGCCGCAGCGGCGGCATTTCCAGCGACACCACGTTCAGCCGATAATAAAGATCCTCACGAAACCGACCCTCCGCGATCCGCGCCGGCAAATCGCGGTTGGTGGCCGCGATGACCCGCACGTCGGCCTCCAGCGCTTCGCCGCCGCCGACGCGCTCGAACCGCCCAGTTTGCAGCACGCGCAGCAGCTTGGCCTGC
>DATKHW010000197.1:0-2403 GCA_035546275.1 Gemmataceae bacterium | reverse complement strand
CCTCGAAATCGCCCTTGTCGGTCCATTCGAGGTCCTGTCCGGCCGCTTCGACCGGCGCACTCCGCGCCTCAGCCCGTTCCTCCACTGGCGCTACCATCTCGATCCCCCGGAGTTCTTCACCGTCCTGGCCGGCGAGGATACGCGCCACTGGGGCTGCTTCCTCGACGACCCGGCGAAAGGCGACGGGTGCGTCATGGACTATTACGCCAACGAGGCTTTCTGCCTCGCCCCAGACGGCGACACGATCTTTGAAGCGGTGCGCCTGGAGCTTGAATACAGCTGCCATTATGCCGACTATCCGCCGGCGGACAGCGTGAATTACGCACAATACGAAGAGGAATTGCGGCAGACGGACGACTTGCGGCAAGCCCTCATGCGCTACGCCGGCGCCGACCGGCCCGAAGTCGGAGAAGCCTACACCGACAAGTACAGCGGTCGAACCGCTCGTGCGGCCCACGTGGTCGCCGAGACGTCGGACGGCGCCGGCGTCACGGCCCCGCCGGGGACGTTTCGGCCGCTGTCGCTGTCCGGCAAGAAACTGCGGCTTCTGCTCTACAGGCAGGACGACCCGGCCGCCATTGTGGACGAGGCTCGCCAGGCCCTGCGCGACGGCTTTCCGGCGACGGCGCTGCAGCTCGGTAGGGAGCTATGGCCGCTGCCCGGCGCCCGCAAAAGGGACTACGCCTATGAATTGCTCGACGCTGCTTATGCGGCTTTGGGTCGGGAGACGCTGCGAACGGTGCTGCGGACGCACCGCGAGCACCGGGACCTGCCGTCGGTCGATATCTTCGACGCGGAGAAGGAAATGGGCAATGGGGAGGCGTAACTAGGTCGATTTTACCGCGGACAAATGGAGGGTGAATTTGCTGCCGCGGCCGACCTCGCTCTGCAGCTCGATCGTCCCGCCGTGGGCCTCGATGATCTTGCGCGTCGTCGCCAGGCCGAGCCCGGTGCCGCCCTGGCGCGTCGAGAAAAACGGCTGAAACGCCTTGGCCGCCGTCTCCGGCGTCATGCCCTTGCCGGCGTCGATGACGCTGAGCGAAACGCCGTCGCCCTCGGCGGTCGCTTGCAGCGTGATCTCGCCGCCGTCGGGCATCGCCTGCTGCGCATTAAGCAGCAGATTCAGCAGCGCCTGCTTGAACAGGTCGGCGTCGAGCGCCACGGCCGGCAGGTCGGCCGGCAGGTAGCTCTTGATTTCGATGTCGGCGGCACGCGCCGTCGGGTTGAAGAAATCCACCACCTCCTCTACAACCTCCGCGAGGTCGGCCGGCTTCGTCTGCAGTTCCTGGACGCGTGCGAAACGCAGGAAGTCGTTGGACACGTCCACCAAACGCTGACATTCCGATTGCAGCCGCTTGACGCGGTCGAGGGCGCGGCGTTCGCGCTGCGTTTGCGGATCGGCGAAGTCCTCGGCCAAGAGCTGAAGGTTGAGGCCGAGCGTGCTGATGTGGTTCTTGATCTCGTGGATGAAGCCGCCGGCGAGTTCGGCCAGCTCGGCGTATTGGGGGTCGAGCATGGAAGGGCGCGGCCTCCGCAGTCCTCATACGAGCACGCAGCGCAAGCAAGTGCTTGACGCCCGCACTTGCTTGCGCTGCGTGCTGAGGGGTCACTCGTGACTCTCGCGCCGCTCCGGCCGCCGCTCGCGCGGTGGGCCGTCCGGCCGGCGTTCCCGCCGCTCGCCGCCGCGATCCCCGCGGTCGCCCCGGTCGCCGCCCTCCCGCCGCGGAGGCGGCGGCGCTGAGGGCGGCGCCTCGCCGGTCTCGCCCTTGGCCTCGCGCAGCAGAACCTTCCGCGACAGCTTGACGCGGTCGTGCTCGTCGATGGCGATCACCTTCACTTGAATGTGGTCGCCGACCTTTACCACGTCTTCGACCTTGCCGACGTACTTGTCGTCCAGCTCGCTGATGTGGCACAGGCCGTCGCGGCCCGGCAGGATCTCGATGAAGGCCCCGAAGTCCTTGATCGACGTCACCTTGCCGTCGTACACCTTGCCGACGCGCACTTCCTCGGTCAGCGCCTCCACTTTCCGCTTGGCCATCTCGGCGCCGGCCGCCTCCGAGTGCGAAATGTACACCGTACCGTCGTCCTCGATGTCGATCTTGGCGCCGGTCGATTCCTGGATGCCCTTGATCGTCTTGCCGCCGGGGCCGATCAGCAAGCCGATCTTCTCCGGGTTGATCTGCACCGTCAAGAGGCGCGGGGCGTACTGGCTGATCGCCGGCCGCGGCGCCCGCAGGGCCGTCGTCAGCATGGTCTTGAGGATCTCCCGGCGCGCGTCGCGGGCCTGCTCCAGCGTCGCACGGACGATCTCCTCGTCTATGCCGTCAATCTTGAGGTCGAGCTGGATACCGGTGATGCCGCGGCCGGTACCGGCCACCTTGAAGTCCATGTCGCCGAAGTGGT
>DATKHW010000196.1:0-16592 GCA_035546275.1 Gemmataceae bacterium | reverse complement strand
CCGGGAGTTGAAATTGAACCCCGCGCCCTCGTCCAGATCCCTCAGGTAGTTATCCAGCCTCCAATAGGCGAGTAGGTGCATGGCGTCCGACCTCACCGAGTCTCGACCACCTCATCTGCTTCCTCGCCGCCGCAGGCTCTTGCAGGTACTCGTCATCATCCCGGTCGCCAGGTGCCGTGGTTTCCCGCCCCGGCAGCCCGGGAACAGAACGTGGCTGTCAAATGCTTGTAGCCGGTGGCGTCACGCGCCTCACGGCAGGTGCAGCCCGCACGCCGCCAACCCCTCCTTGATTCCGAGGACCGCGACCGAGCCAGCCACCGCCGCGCCCGCTTTCGCAGCAAGGTCGAGAAGGAATTGGCCCATTTTCCGCGACGCCGACGCTACTGCCTTCGCCTCTTGGGCGACCTGCGCGACCGGAAGGTTGTTAAGCCGCGCTGCTTGGGCGAGGGCGTCAACCGCTTTTCCGACCGTCTCACGCTGGCCTTCGCTCACGTCCTGTAGGGCCCCTTTGAGCGACTCAATCGCGGCAGCCAGTTGCGCCCCGTCGTTGTAGGCGGCGGACGAGTCCGAAACTGTTGAGCCGCCCGTCGCCACGACGCTGCCGTAGACGCCGCCTTGGATGGTCGTCTTGTTGTTGTGGTAGTGGAAGACTACCATCGCCTCCCGGGGCACTTCCTGCGCGTCGCCAATGTCTTCGTGCGCCTCGTCTAGCCGGTAGGCGATTTCACGCGTGAGTTTGGCGACAAGTTCCTTGTTCAGCTTGTAGACCTGTTGGCTATAGTTACTTTCCCCGAAGGCGCAGTGGCTGAAACGGATGATGTCGATATCATTAGAATGGTACTCCACTTCATAGAAGAACTGATATAGGAGGGCGCTACAGTCTTCGTCGTCAGTCGGCAGGCGATAGCCCATCCCACTGGTCAGATGGTCGCGCACGAAGTCTTCGCACCATTTCCGCCCATTGACTCGGCTGTTCTTTCGAAGCGGCTCGGTAACGACCTGCATCACGGGATTCTTCTCACAGTGTTCCATGAAATGTGTGAGGCGGTCGCCCCATGTGTGGTGATCGGCCGCGATCAGATCGCTCACCAAGTCCCTGAACTTGCGAAACGCCCTCTCGACATCGCGCCGTGTGAACTTCTCTTGCACCATAGGCGGCGGTCCTCTTCATGGCCTTCGGTTGGGAGCCACTGAGCTTTTAATACCGTATCCATCTTTATTTCCTGCGCCAAGGTCAGTAGCACCATCAAGACCGTGGTTTCAGGAAGGGCGATGGGGGGCCGGCCGTCAAACAGGGGGAACTCGTAGTCCTCCGGCAGTTCGGCGAGGACCGCCTCCTGGCGCTCGATCTCAGTTAGGAGTTTCGGGTCCATCGCCTCGGGTTCCAGGGTCGTGGAACTCATTATCAGACGTTCCTTTCATGATAGGGATACGTGGCTGTGCAATCACAGCACCTACACACGGGCTTCCGGAAGCCTCACCTGAAATATGTACGCGAGGGAGGCGCTCCGTGCGGGGTCGGCGCTCTTTCTCGGATGATCGATTGCCCCATCGCCGCTCACTGACCCGACATTTCCCATCCTCTTCGCCTGCCCAGACGCCCTCTCCGCATGGTACACTCGCCGCGTCGCCGCAACGTCGAGGTGCATCATGTCCAAGCATCCACCCATCCCGCCCCGCCCGCAGCCTGGGAGCGAGGTCGCGGCCCGGCCGGTCAAGCGGCGGACGCCGCGCCGGCCCGCGCTGGACGACGGCATGGTGCGCCACGGCATTGCACCTTCCGCCAGAGTTGGCGGCCTTCCTATGAACGCCGCACGGCGCCCCATCGTCGCCCGGCGCCGGCCCGTTGCCGCCTCATGCCGCCCCATCGCTGCCACTCGAAGTCCAATTGCTGCCCCACAGCGCCAACGGCCCTCCCCATGCCGGTCGATCCAAGCCCATGCACGCCGGTCCTTGCCCGTCAATGCGGGGGGTGTGTCGCGCGCGTGTCGGCCTGACGGCCTGACAGGCTGGGGCGCCGTGCGGCGGCGTGCCGCACTCATTGTCAGGCCGCCATCCGGCGGGCGTGGCGGCCTGACCCGCCGACCCTGCCGCAACCGACAGGATAAGGAATTATGATCTGCCAAATATCCTCATTCGCTCACGACATCTTCCAGCCGGCTGACGGCGATCACATCGGCGCGGACCAGCAGCACGCGCTTGCGGTTGCGCTTGACGCCGGTGGCGCGCGAGTCGGCGACGTAGATTTCGCGCGTGCTGTCGGTGTCGCGCAGGTCGTGAAAGTCGGCGTTGCGCAGCTCCAAATAGTGCGGGTCTATCCGCAGCAGCGTGCCGAGACAGACGAACCGATCGCGCAGGTCCACGACCACTTTCTGGCCAATCAGTTCTTCCAGCATGTCCCGTCCTCGCCGTCGCAGCGGGCGATCGCTAGTGTAAGAACATCGCCGGGACCACCCTCCGGGGGCTTACGCCCCCGGCTCGCCATGACCAAGCCTGTCTTGTCCGCCGCGGAACGATTTCACCGCGAAGCGCTGGCCCGCCTCCAACCGCTCCTGGACTCCCAGCGCGACAGCCTCGACCGCGCCGCCGCCCTTTGCGCCGACGCCATCGCGGCCGACGGCCTCGTCCACCTGTTCGGCTGCGGCCACAGCCGGATGATGTGCGAGGAGATGACGCCGCGCCAGGGCTGCTTCGTCGGCTGGCACACCATCGTCGAGCTGGGACTCACGTACCACAACGCCATCGTCGGCCCCAACGGCCTGCGCCAGAGCCTGCATTTGGAAAAGACGCCGGGCTACGCCGAGCAGATCCTGCGGAATTTCGCCTTCGGGCCGAAGGACGTTCTGATTGTGATCTCGACGAGCGGCATCCGTGAGGTCATCATAGAGATGGCGGAAGGGGCGAAGCAGCGCGGCTTGCCGGTGATCGGCGTCGTCAGCCGGGCCCACTGCGACCAGGCGACGCCGGCCCACGCGTCGGGCAAGAAGCTGACCGACGTGGCCGACGTCATCCTCGATAACGGCGCCCCGATCGGCGACACGCTGCTGCCTCTGGACGGATCGGCCGGCAAAACAGGGCCGTTCAGCACGCTGGGCGGCGCGCTGGTGATGAACATGCTGCGATGCGAAGTCGCGCGGCGGTTGGTGGATCGCGGAATCGAGCCGGTGTTTCTGCCCAGCCACCAATTCGTCGGCAGCCGCACGGTTGAGGAACAATTGGAGTATTTCTACGCTCAATATGCGCGGCGCGTGGCGCCGCTGTACGCGCGGCAGGGGGAAGGCATGACAAGGTGACAAGGCGACAAGGTGAGCGAATCACCTTGTCGCCTTGTCGCCTTGTCGCCTTGTCACGAATGGCGGGGCGACTGATCGATAAGCGATGCCTGATCGTCGGCGGCACGTCGGGCATCGGCCGGGCCGCCGCGGTTCGCTTTCTGGAGGAAGGCGCCCGCGTGGTCGTCGCCGGATTGCCGGGCGGAGCCGCTCCAGCGGGCGCCGAGTTCATCGGCTGCGACGCCACCGAAGCGGAGCAAGTGGATCACCTTTTCGCCCAAACCGCGACGGCGCTCGGCGGACTGGACGTGCTGTACCACGTCGCCGGCGCCAGCGGCCGACGGCACGGCGACGGCCCCTTACATGAATGCAGCGACGACGGCTGGCGCTGGACGCTCGACGCCAATCTGACCAGCACGTTTCTGACCAACCGGGCGGCCGTCCGTCAGTTCCTGGCTCAGAAAACGCCCGGCGCGGTGCTGAACATGGCCAGCGTCCTCGCCCTGGCGCCGGCGCCTCGGCATTTCGATACGTCCGCCTATGCCGCGGCCAAGGGCGGCGTCGTCGCCTTGACGCGCTATGCCGCCGCCCGTTACGCCGGCGCCGGCGTTCGGTTCAACGCCCTCGCCCCTGGCCTGACCGATACGCCGATGGCGACCCGCGCCGTCGGTGATCCGGCGGTGAGGGAATACCTGCGGGCCAGGCAACCGCTGGCCGACGGCCCTGGTCGGCCGGAGGACTGCGCCGAGGCCGCCGTGTTCCTGTGCAGCGACGCCGCCCGTCTGGTCACGGGCGTCGTGCTGCCGGTGGACGGCGGCTGGTTGGTGAGCGGCTAGCACTTTGCACCTTGTCCCCACGCTCTGCGTGGGAACGCCGTTCGGACGCTCTGCGTCCCGTTTCGCCCATTTCAAGGCCGGGACGCAGAGCGTCCCAGGAGTCGTTCCCACGCAGAGCGTGGGAACGAGAGATAAATGCCTGAATTGTCGGAAGTGATCGTTTCCACGCCGGAGGAGCTGGCCGCCTGCTGCACCCAGCTGGCGGCGCAGCCGCACTTCGGCTTCGACACCGAGTTCGTCGGCGAAGACACCTATCACCCGCGTCTTTGTCTCATTCAAGCGGCGGCGCCCGACGGCTTGTTCCTCATCGACCCGCTCTCGGCCGGCCCGCTCGACGCCTTCTGGCGGCTGGTCGTGGACCCCCAGCGCGTCACCGTCGTCCACGCCGGCCGCGAGGAAGTGCGCCTGTGCCGACTCTGGACCGGACAGACCCCCGGCAATCTCTTCGATCTGCAGTTGGCCGCCGGCCTCGTCGGCCTGGCCTATCCGCTCGGCCACGGCCCACTGATCGGCCAGCTGCTTGGCGTCCATCTATCCAAGGGCGAAACGCGCACGGAGTGGCGGCATCGACCGTTGACGCCGGAACAGATTCGCTATGCCTTCGACGACGTGCGCTGTCTGCTGCCGGCCTGGAAGAAGCTGGCAGGCCGACTCGAAAAACTCGGCCGGGCGGCGTGGGCGGCGGAGGAGTTCGACCGGCTGGCCCGAACGGCGTCGCCGGAAGAACCGGCCCTGGAAGAGCGCTGGCGCAAGCTCCGCGGCCTGGGATCGCTGGATCGCCGGCGGTTGGCCGTGGTCCGCGCCCTGTTTCAGTGGCGCGAGGAGACAGCGGCGCGCACCAATCGGCCGGCCCGGACCATCGTGCGCGACGATCTGATCGTGGAGATCGCCCGTCGCAACCCGACCCGCGAGCGCGACCTGCACACATTGCGCGGCCTGCCGCGGCGCGACGTGGACGCCATTCTGGAAACCGTGACTACAGCAGCGAAACTGCTGCCGGAACAATGGCCGGCCGCGATGGAGCGCGATCAGGACCCGCCGCAGGTGGCGCTGACCGCCGCGGTGCTGACGGCGGTTCTCGGCGACGTGTGCGCTCGGCTGCGCCTGGCGCCGAACCTGGTCGGCAGCAATCAGGATGTGAAACGCATTGTGCGGGCGCGCTGCGCGGGCGGTCAGCTGCTGGACGACACGCCGTTGACGCAGGGCTGGCGCGCGACGGCTATTCTGCCGGAATTGCTGGCGGTCCTCGACGGCCGACGGACGCTGCGCATCGCCGATCTCACCGCGGCGGCGCCGTTCGCTTATGGCGAAGTTGGTCAGCCGCCGACGGAGGAATCAGGGGGCTGACGCCCCCCGCTCGCCGCTCACTCCACCAATGTCGACAGCGCCAGGGCCATCTGGCATCCCTCCAGGAACATTTTTACATCCACATACTCCTCCGTGGTGTGGATGTTGTGCTGCCCCGCCCCAAACGTCACCGTCGGAATTTTGTGGCGCACCAGCCAGTTGGCGTCGAGGCCGCCGTTGCCGATCCGCAACGTCGGAGTCAAGCCGGCCATCTCCGCTGCTTGCACGGCGTGCCGCACCACGGGGGCGTCGTCTCGCAAGCGGAACGAATGATAATCCAGCCGCGACGTGAATTTCACCTTCGCCGGATGCCCCTTGTCGTCTTTCACCAGGCCGGTCGCGTTGATGAAAGCCTGCTTCCATGCCGCGACGATTTCCTTAACGAACGCCGGGTCGTGGCTGCGCGCCTCGCCGCGGATGTGGACGTAATCGGTCACGACGTTCGTCGCCTCGCCGGCGCTCTTGCCGTCCTGGCCGCCGAAGACGCCGACGTTGGCCGTGCCTTCCCGCCCGCCCTGCCGCACCTTGCCGAACCAGCCGCCGCGCGACGCCGCCGCCAGCGCCAAGGATGCAACCAGCGTCGCCGAGATGCCCTGCTCCGGGTGAACGCCGGCGTGCGACGCCTTGCCGGCGATCTCCACTTCCCATCGCTCCGCCCCCACGGCGCCGATCGTCAGCGCGGCCGGCTCCTTGCCGTCCACGTTGAAACCCATCGTCACGCCGCCCAGGTCGGCCGGGTCGAGATAGCGCGCCCCGAACAGGCCGCTCTCCTCGCGCACCGTGAACAGCAACGTCAAGGGTGGATGCGGCGGCTTCCGTTCCAGCAGCGTCGCCGCCAGCGTCACGAGACAGGCGACGCCGGTGCGATTGTCGCCTCCAAGTGCCGTGTCGCCCTTCGCCGTGATGCGATTCTTCGACCGCACCGGCACGGCCCCGGCGCACAGCGGCACCGTATCCAGATGAGTCGAGAACAAGAGGCGCCCCCTCACCCTACCCTCTCCCCCACTCTTGGGGGAGAGGGTAGGGTGAGGGGGCGTACCTGGCAGCTTCACGATGAGGTTGCCTGTCTCCGTCGGCACGGGAATGCGCTCGTTCGCTGCGTCGAAATGGATTGCCGAGGCCGGCACGCCGACTTCCCGCAGGGCCTTCGCCGTTTCCTTGCCGATCGCTCGTTCCCGTCCGGTTACGCCCTCCACGGCCAGGAACCGCATCAGCCGTTCCACCGCCCGTTCCGCGTCGATCGCCCAGTCGCTCTTCGCCATGAACTGAACTCCTGAACAGATAGGATGCCGCCCGATGCTGGTCAGGCCGACGGCCGACCGCTATACCAACGCTTGATGCAAACGCCCCCGCGCCCCCTCATCTTCTGGGTGAGGGGGCGGATTGGCGTCGCACAGGGACTCGTGTTCCTGGTCGGTCGGGGTCTGCTCTCTTCGGCTGCGCTCCTGTCCCAAACTTCCATCCAACGGGAGGGTCCAGGGAGCGTCCAGACTCCGGCCGGGTATGGGCGTTTGCCGTTCGACCGACGGGCGCGGCCGCGCTTCTCGGTCGGTGTGGATCCTTTCGGTTATGACAACCCCCTCGAACGCCAGTCCGACCCCAAAGCCGGGCGCTTCCGGGACTCTGTCCGGAGTGCGGCGCGCCGCCCAGGTGATCATCGTCAGCAGCGTGATGTTCACCTTCATTTCCTACTGGCGCACCGCCGCCGTGGTGCTCTGCGACCTCGCCAGCACGGTCTATTACATTGGCGGCGTCGTGGAAAGCTCCATCGGCCCCGCCGCCCCGTGGTTCATCCTCGGCGTGATGGTCTTCAGCTATTTCGTCCGCATGGTCTATATCGAGAGTTGTTCCCTCTTTGTCCGCGGCGGCGTCTACCGCGTCGTCAAGGAAGCGATGGGCGGCTTCCTCGCCAAGCTGTCGGTCAGCGCCCTGATGTTCGATTACGTCCTGACCGGCCCGACCAGCGGCGTGTCGGCCGGACAGTACGTCATGGGCACGGTTCTGCTCTTCATCAAGCTGGCGTTCCCCAACGCTTACACGGCGCTCCAGCTCGATCAGCAGGACCCCGGACAGACGGGTGAAATGGTGCAGCGCTGGGGCTCCGTCGTGCTGGCGGTGCTGGTGACGCTCTATTTCTTCCGGCAGAACCTGCGCGGCATCCATGAATCCAGCGACAAGGCCATGAAGATCATGTGGGCCACATCGATTATGGCCGTCATCCTGATCGTCTGGTGCCTCGCTTCTTTGGTTTTTCCGGGACCGGCCCAGGGCGTGCCATGGCGGCCCAACCTCGATCAGAAGGTGGAATACGTCGAAGCCAAGCCCAACGACGGCGAATCGCTGGCGGACTTCCGCAAACGCCTCCAGACGGAGTACCACTTCAAAACCGAGGAAGTGAACCGCCTGACCGACCTGGAGCTGGAAGCCGGCGTCAACGTCCCCGACCCCAATCACCCCGGCCAGCTGCTGCCGAAGACCGAGGACGGCAAGCCGGTCCTGAAGAACAATGATTCCGTCGCCGAGTACAACACGCTTTTCGGCACGCATCACTTCAAGCCGGACGATCCGCTCGGCTTCCTCGGGCAGTATCCGGCGTTCGGCTTTCTGCGGATCGTCGGCGTCCTCGGCCTGTTCCTGGCGTTCGGCCATTCCATCCTGGCGATGAGCGGCGAGGAGACGCTGGCCCAGGTCTACCGCGAAGTCGAGGCGCCGAAGCTGCCGAATTTCAAGAAAGCCGCCTTCATCGTCTTCGTCTACAGCCTGATGCTCACGGCCGGCATCAGCTTCCTGGCGGTGATGATCATCCCCGACGAGGTCCGCATGAAGTTCTACAGCGGCAACCTCATCGGCGGCCTGGCCCGCCATGTCATCGGCCCCGACTGGCTGAAACTGGTCCTCGAAGCCTTCGTGGTCGGCGTCGGCTTTCTCATCCTTGCCGGTGCAGTCAACACCGCCATCATCGGCTCCAACGGCGTCCTCAACCGCATCGCCGAGGACGGCGTGCTGCCCGATTGGTTCCTCAAGCCGCACCCCAAGTACGGCACGACCTATCGCCTGCTTATCCTCATCACCGCCTTGCAGGTTTTCGTCATCGTGGCCAGCATGGGCCACGTCATCATCCTGGGCGAGGCCTATGCCTTCGGCGTCGTCTGGAGCTTCGTCTTTAAGGCCCTGGCGATGGTGGTGCTGCGCTTCACGCACCGCGAGAAGCGGGAATACATGGTGCCGCTCAACATCAAGGTCGGCAACGTCTACTTTCCAATCGGGCTGTCCCTCATCTTCCTGGTGCTGCTGACCACGGCCATCCTGAACTTCTTCACCAAAGAGGTGGCCACAGTCGGGGGCACGGCCTTCACCCTGGGTTTCGTCACGGTGTTCATCATCTCCGAGCGTCTGCACGAGAGGAAGCAGAAGGCGGCCGGCAAGTACAACAAGCATCACCAGCATACGGAGCAGTTCAACCGGGCCACGACACAGGAAGTCACCCCGGCCAGCCTCGGCATCAGCAAGCCGTACCGCAAGCTGGTGTCGATCCGCTCGACGCAAAACCTGTTCATGCTGGAAAAGGCCCTGAACGAAACCGACCCGGAGACGACCAACGTCATCGTCATGACGGCCAAGGTGGCGCCGGTCGGCGAGGCCGCTCCGACGGAGCAGGGCGAACTGGACGCCTACGACCAGAAGCTGATGACAGCCGTGGTGGATAAGGCGGAACACATCGGCAAGCAGGTCAAGCCGATGATCGTGCCGACCAACAACCCGCTGCACGCCGTGCTGAAAACGGCGATGGATCTGCAGGTGCAGGAGCTAATCCTGGGCGCGTCAAACAAGTACACGGTCGATGAGCAGCTGGAACAGATCGCGTTTTACTGGATCAACCTGCACGGCGGCACGCCGGCCCCGCTGACGGTGCGCATCCTGAGCCGGGAGCGCGACGTCTATCTCGACATCGGCGGCGGCAGCCGCATCCCGAAAATCAGCGAGCGCCGCGCCCGCACCGTGGCGGAGCTGCGGGCGGCCGGCGAAGGCGTGGACCGCGTGATGCTCCTGCACGACGGCAGCCGCGCCCATAGCGACCTGTTCAAGGCGGTCCTGACGCTGCTCGACCCGCAGGTGGAGCTGGGCGTGCTGCCGGTCATGGCGGAAGGCGCCGAGGCGCCGGCCGGCGCGGCCGCCGTCCATGCCGATGAGGAGCGGGCGCGCAAGCTCGGACGCGAACTGACGATTCTCCAGACGCCGAAGACCGACGGCCAAACCATCGTGGATCGGCTGCGCCGCGACCAGTATGACTTGGTCATCCTGCCGTTGCCGGAGGAATCGCCTGCCAACCTCAACGGGGCCTTGGACGAGCGCAGCCGGTATATCCTTCGCCACGCTCACTGCCGCATCTTCCTGGCGGCCGCGCCCGGAATCCCGCAAGAGGTGGTCGATACGACGCCCAGCGTAATATAGGATGGGATAGGGAGGGACCATCGCCCCATTGGAGGATCTGCTTCCATGCGCCGCATCTCTGGACCCATGACGGCCCTGCTGCTGGGGGCGTCCGCTCTCGCCGCCGCTCCCGACGGCGCCGCGCCGGCGGGCGATACCGTCGGGGTAAAGACCGTCAAATACGACGGCTTGGTGCATACCGTTCACGATCTCCAGGGCAAGGTGGTCGTGGTCGATTTCTGGATGACGACCTGACTGCCCTGTGTCAAGGAATTCCCGCATCTGGTCGAGATGCAACGCACGTACGCCTCCGACGGCCTCGCCGCGGTTTCGGTCAGCCTCGACAAAGCGAGCGACGCCGACGCGGTCGATCGGGTCCGCAAGTTCCTGCGCACCAAGGACGCCGACTTTACGAACCTGCTCCTGGACGAACCGGACGACGTCTGGTCGGAAAGGCTCCAGTCGGATTTGACGCCGATCATCTTCGTCTTCGACCGCGACGGCCGAATCGCCGGCAAATTCGAGGGAAAAACGGCGAATTACGAGCAATCGGTCGCGCCGCTGGTGAAGCAGCTTCTGAAGAAATGAGCATCGGATGAGCGACGACCGGCTGAAGACGGCGGCGGCGGCGCTGGGACGCATCCCGAGCGGGCTGTTCATCGTGACAGCCCGAAGCCCCCTCGCCCCCAACCCCTCTCCCGCGAGGGGAGAGGGGGAAGAGGTCGAAACCGGCCTGCTGGCGAGCTGGGTTCAGCAATGCTCGTTTGAGCCGCCGCAGCTGACGGCGTGCCTGCGGCGCGGCCGGGAAATGAACGCCTGGCTGGAAGTCGGCGCTCCGTTCACCGTCAACATTCTGGAAGACGACGGCAGCACCGATCTGATCGTCCACTTCGGCCGCGGTTTCGCCCTGGATGAACCGGCGTTCGAGGGCTTGGAAGTGTATCGGCCGGACGGCGCTCCGCCGGTTTTGCGCGAGGCGCTGGCTTATCTGGAATGCCGCGTCGTCGCTCGCCATCCGGCCGGCGATCACGACCTGATCCTCGGTCGCATCGTCGCCGGCGCCATGCACGGCGAGGGCAAGCCGATGATCCACGTCCGCAAGAGCGGGCTGCACTATTGAGTCCGCCCCGACGGCTACTCGTCTGCAGGGAAGTGTCCCTCCAGGTCGCGCAGCTTGGCGATGCGCCGGCCGACGGCCGATTGCGTATCGCGCATGTGCTGCAACGCCGCCTCGAATTTCTTGACGCAGTCGTCCAGGTCGCCGCCGCCGCCGGCGCCGGCGTTCAAGAGCGAGGTGGACAGGTCCTTGATGGCAGGTTCGACTTCCTTTTCGAGAATCTGCTGCAGCAGCCGGCCGGCGTCCATGGCGTCGATCGTGGCCTGGTGCAGGCCGGTCAGCAGCGTCGCATGGACGGTCGGGTCGATGGTTTGGTCGAGAGCGCTGCCGCCGCCCACCACGAGCCGGCCGCCCGCTCCGACGGCGACCCCGCCCGCCGCCTTGTTCTCCTCCAGAGCGGCGGCTTCGCGGGCCGCCTCCAGGCCGTCGATGGCCTTCTCCCAGCCGGGCCGCAGTTCCAGCGCCTTTTGATAGTGCGTCTCCGCCAGGCGATATTGCTCCTTCTCGAAGAGCAAATTCGCCAGGTTGAGGTGCGCGTCCGACATGCGCGGGTTGAGGCGGATCGCTTCGCGATAGGCCTGGATGGCGAGGTCGGTCTGGCCCTTGCGGCGATAAACCAGACCCAAATTGTAGTAGCCCTCGACGCGCTTGGCGTCGAGCTGGATGCTGCGCCGCAGGGCGACGATCGCCTCATCGACCTGGTCGAGCAGGTTGAGCACGGCGCCGAGGTTGACGTAAGCGCCGACGCGGTGCGAGTCCAGCCGCGTCACTTCCTTGAAATGGTGGGCGGCGCTGGTCAGCTCGCGGAGCTGAAAGTAGACGGTGGCCAGGCCGTAATGCACGTCCGGCAGGTCCGATTTCAGACCCAGCGCCTGGAGGTACATCATCTTGGCCGTGGTCCAGTCGCGTTGCTCGATGGCCTGCCGGGCTTTCTGAAACAGCCCTTCGATGGTGACTGCGCTCATGGGACCCCCCACCCGGGTGGTGCGCGGCGTTAATCGACCCACGGACTCTCACAAGATGCGTCTGCAATTATAGACGGATGGATCGTCCGCGCTCAACGGGAAAAGACGGGCGAAGCCGGCGCATCCGTTCATCGCGGCGCCACCGTCAGCACCAAACCGTCCTTGCCGCCTTCCGGAATGGTCACTTCCCACGGACTGGCCGTGGCGTCGAAATAGGCGCGCGGCAGCCCGGCGTTGACCGGCCCGCCGGGCGCTGCGTTGACGCCGCCGGCCGGACCGGCCGGGCCCGCCGCCTGCACCACGGCCAGCGTCGCCTTGTAGCGCCCCGGCAGGCACTGCGGCAGCTTGAACTGGCCGTCGGTTTCGAGGACGGCGCTCGGCGTGCATGTCTTGTTGAAATCGTCGAGCGGATGCAGACTAAGTACCAGGGTCGCATCGGGGCGTGAGACAGAGAAATCGACCTTGCCCGCGACGTCCACTGCCGCCGGCGCTTTGCGGCAACCCGCCGCCAGAATCAGAACCACGGCGGCGCCCAGGACGCGTTGCATCCGTCCCTCCCTCACCAGTCCGTACCAAGCGGGCTGCCGTCGCGCGGCAAAAGCGCGCTGGTCCACGTCGCCTGCGACACCGAGGCGGCCACCAAACGGACGCTGCCGTCGGCCAGGACGACGTTCATGCCCGCGGCGTGATTGGCCTGGGCGCGCCAGTTGTCGCACTGGGAAACCTGCGGACCGCTTTGAAACATATTGGTGTTGGCTTGCTGATACCAATCCAGACCGAAATTGTGGTAATACCACGAATAGAGAGCGATGCGGCCGATCTGATCGCAGTTCTGGTACCCCTCGCCGAACAGCACGGTGTCGGACAGGCCGTCGGTGATTTCCAGGAAGTGGACGGGCATGGCCCAAACGCCTTCGGCCGGCGTCGGCGTCCAGGCGTTGTAGTTGGCGAGGTAATTGGTCGCTCCCCAGTAGCCGTAAACGATTCCCTGCGTCGCGCTGGGGTCGGACGGGCACTGCATCAGCTTGAACGCCGCTCCGTGAACGCCGTCGATCCAGATGCCGTCCACGTGGTAACCCGAGCCGGGGCTGAGTTCCACGGTGGTCTGATAGACGTAGGTGTGGCCGTTGTACTGCACGACGATGACCGGACCGGGGCCGTAGGTCGGCGAAACATCCCACCAGGGCTGGTTGTGGCCCGAGTTGTGCGTGTCGTTCCAGACCAGGTTGTACAGAGCGTCCTGCTCGACGAACGGCAGCAGATGCAGGAACCAGCCGCCGTACGGTTGCGGCAGGTTGTCGGGCGTCCAGGGATAGATGTCGCCCGCGCCGGGGCAGACGCCGAAGTAGGTGGGCATGAAGCCCTTGGCGTCGTGGAAGTTGTGGACCGCGACGCCGAGCTGATGCATATTGTTGGCGCACTGAATCCGCGCGGCGGCCTCCCTAGCTCGCTGGACGGCGGGGAGCAGCAGGGCGATCAGGATGGCGATGATAGCGATGACGACCAGCAATTCGAGGGTGGTGAAGGCGCTCCGGCGCCGAAAGACACGCCGCGACATTGCCAGGCCTCCGCGCGGATCAAACGGGATAATAGCGACGAGCCATCCGCTTTGTACCATGCGGGACCGCGGCGGAGCAAACAAAAAAGAGAGAGATTCGCCGTCGGATGGCGGCGGATTAACTTGGACAGGGGGACGAAGCCGCGATAGAGTGGGGCGGGAATGGCGCCGCGCCGCCGTCCTGTGACTGAAGACCCCGCCGACTCAGCCAACCACGAGACCGCCATGCACGCGCTCCACCGCCGCGACTTCCTGCGAACCGCCGCCGTTTCCGCCGCTTCGCTTTCGGCCCTCGCCGCCGCGGGGGCCGGCGACAAGCCCAATGAGAGAATCCGCCTCGCCTTCCTCGGCGTCCACGGCCGCGGCCGCGACCTGCTGCGCGGATTCGCCGCCTTTGAGGACGTGCAAGTCGCCTGCATTTGCGATCCCGACGCCGCCAGCGCCACGGATGCGCTCGCGGCGATCCCGCAGACGCGAGAAATCCCCATCGAGAAAGACCTGCGGCGCGTCTTCGACGACAAGGACGTGGACGCCGTCGTCATTGCGACGCCCGACCACTGGCACGCCCTGGCGACGGTCTGGGCCTGTCAAGCCGGCAAGCACGTCTACGTCGAAAAGCCGATCTCGCACAACCTGGTCGAAGGGCGGCGCGTGGTGGAGGCCGCCCGCAAATACGACCGCATCGTGCAGGTCGGCACGCAGCGCCGCAGCGGCGCCCATTTCCAGTCGGCCGCCGAGTTCGTGCAGTCTGGCAAGCTCGGCAAGGTTCCGTTCGCCCAAGCCTGGATCGCCGGCGACCGCAAGAGCATCGGCCGGCTGCCCGACGCCGATCCTCCGCCCGGCCTGGACTACGACCTCTGGCTCGGCCCCGCCCCGGAGCGGCGGTTCAACCCCAACCGCTTCCAGTACAAATGGCGCTGGAACTGGGATTATGGGACCGGCGAAGTCGGCAACAACGGCGTCCACGGCCTCGATATTCTGCGCTGGGTGATCGGCCTGGACGCCCCCACGCGCGTCACGTCGGCCGGCGGCAAGCTCTTCTACGACGACGACCAGCAGACGCCGGACACCCAGGTCGTCGCGTTCGACTTCCCCGGAACGACGCTAGTCTGGGAGCATCGCATCTGGTCGAAGACCGGCATGGAAGGCGACGCGTTCGGAATGCGGATCTACGGCGAGAAAGGGACGCTGGTTTTCGACAAGAACGGCTGGCACGTGCAGGACGGCGTCGAGGCGTCGGACAAGGCGTCCGACTTCGAGCAGCAGCACAAGCGGAACTTCCTGGATTGCATCAGGGACCACAAACGGCCCAATGCGGACATTGAGGAGGGGCATAAGAGCACGCGGCTCTGCCATCTCGGCAACATCGCGCAGCGCGTCGGCCGGGCCCTGCGCTTCGACGCATCGACGGAGACGATCGCGGGCGACGCTGAAGCGAACGGGCTGCTGGGCCGGGCTTATCGCAAAGGGTTTGTGCTGCCGGAAAAGGTGTAGCCGCACTCGGCGCAACCGGATTCCGAGAGTTAATGGGCGGAAGCCGGCTCCCCGCAGGGAGCCGGCTTTTGTCGTCATCGCCCTTATCGGGCGTCAACGACGCGGAACATCAGGTCGGGCGCCCGCCGTCGATGCAGGGCGGAGGCCACTTCCGTCCGGAGCCATCCCCGCGCCCGCTCCAGGCTGCCCAGGATCGCGTCCGGATCCACGCCTTCGAGGGGAACGGCCGGATAAACGGAAACCAGCAACCGGGCGGAGGTCGGCGCCGGCTTCACCGACGCCACCACCAAATTGCGCAGGACGGCGCCGCCGGACTCGCCGGAGAGGATGGCGGACAGCGTCCGTTCCGCCTCGCCGCAGAGCAGCAGCGCCTTGCGGTTGGCGACCTTGCCCGGTTCCTGCCGCAATTCAAGACGCGGATCAAGCCCGTCGCCCGGCCCCGGTTCGGCGCAGCCGGCGAAGAGGTCTTTTCGCGCGATATTTCGACGTTTCATGAAAACTCCCACGGAAACTACACCGGCGCGCAAGGAAAGCGGCCGGCGTCGATGGAGAAACGCAACGCCAGGAAAGTCGTGGGAGCCAGGCCCTTCCGGGCCTTAAGAAATCAGGCGCGGAACGGGACAAGGCTCGACGTAACAGAGTTGAAAAGAGGTACACGCATAGTCGGCCTCCGCGGATAGGGGGCGTCCGCTGATTCACTCAGCGACTGTCCCATAAGGGGGCAGCTTCTGGGTTGGAGTCCCGGCTCTAGCCGGTTTTCCCGCCGAAACCGGCTAAAGCCGGGACTCCAGCGCAGAGGCCGAACCCTTCTAGGACAGACTCTCAGACATTATACTCGGCGTTCGCGCCTAATAGCAGTAGCGGTTTGTGCCGAGCGGGGCGCGGACAGGGCTGTCACAGCCCTGTCCGCGCCCCGCCGGAACCCTGCACTCAATCCGCCGAGAAGGTGCTAAGGAAGTCTTCGAACTCCTTGCGTTGCTGGCTCTCCGTGCCCTGCATTTTCTTGATGTCCTCTTGGAGCTTCTCGATCTGCGTCTCTTGGGCGTCGAACTTATCCAGGTAGCGCTTGTAAGCGGCGGCCGTCGGAGGCATCTCCTTCAGATTGGCGCGCAGACGGGCCTGATCGTCGGTGATGTCCTTCAGCTCGCGCTGCTTGTCCGCGATCGCCTGCTGCGTCGTCGCCAGCGTATGCCGCAGGTCCAACGCCTGTTTCAATCCGTCCTTGACCTTGGCGCTGCTAATGGTGCTGTTGAGGAAGAAACGCATCTGGTCGTCGTTGCTGTTGGTCAGCTGCACTTCCTCGTTGATGACTTTCTCCTCGGTTACGGCCTGCGTCGCCGTCTTGCCGGCGGGGACCTTCACCTCGAAGCGATAGACGTCGGAAGCCGTCTCGGCGGGCTTGCTGGTGTCGTCGGTGAGGTGGAAGTCGTTGCGGACGGGATGCTCGACCAGCACCAGGCGTTCCTGGTCGTTGCGGTTGACGATGGTGTAGGTTTTGGTTTCGCGCACTTTCGTTTGGCTGTGCAGAATGCCCTTGACGATCTTCACCTGCACCAGCCGGCCGTTGTCCGA
>DATKHW010000195.1:0-3369 GCA_035546275.1 Gemmataceae bacterium | reverse complement strand
ACGAACGCCTCGGGACGGATCAATTCGATGGCGTAGGTTTTCCCTTTGAAGACGAGAGACTTGCCTGCGCTGCGTTCGGAAGCCAGGAATTTGATGGCGCGGAAGGGGAACGAATGCTCGTCCAGCACCTGCCGCATGATTTCGCCGACCGCACCAGTCGCGCCCACCACCGCAACGCTTGGCGACACCGTGACGTTCCTTTCGTGCTAGAACGGGGATGCGTGATGTGACCCTTGTCAATATCTCGATCCGCGCCACCTTCGGCAAGGCGCGTTTCGCAGATGGCCGCATGGCAGCGGATTGTCGGATTTTCGGCGCTGGACCCACGGACAAATCGACGCCTTTTGTTACAATGCCCGCAGCCCATCCCCGTGCCTCATCCGCTTACCATTATTCCATTCGGCCGGCGGCGCGGCACGAGGCCCAGGAAGTTCCGGCGGCGATTCTGGCGTGACGTATACTTTTTGAGGCGTGGCGGTGCAGTCGCTGCGCCATTGCGGGACCGTCTCCCCACGTCGGCGGCCCGCGCGAAGCGCACCATGAACACGGAACAACACCAGATCCGGGGTTTGGGGCGAGCGCTGTTCCAGGAAGCGGGCGACGCCCTGTTCCTGTTCGACCCCGAAACCGATCAGCTGTTGGCCGTCAACCCGGTGGCCGAAAAGCTGACCGGGCTGTCGCGCGAACAGCTCACCGCCCAGCCGGCGACCTACTGGTTCCGCTTCGCCGGCAAGGGCGGTCAGCGTCTGCGTCAGGCGGCCAGCCACAGCGAGATTTTCCATTCCCAGGACGGCTTTCTCCTGCGCACACAGAACGACGAGGGCTGGATTCCCGTCAATATCACCATCGCCCGGCTGCACGTCCAACCCAAAACGCTGGCGCTTATCACCGCCCGCGACGTGCGCGGCCAGCGCGAGGCCCTGGCCCAGCTCAAGGCCAAGGAAGCGGAGCTGCGCCGCGTGTTGGCCTCCGTGTCCGACTGCCTATGGAGCGCGGAGATCGACGCGACCGGCCGCTGGACTTACCAATTCATGTCACCCGTGGTGTCGCGCATCACCGGCCGGCCGCCGCAAACATTCCTGCGCGGCGGGTCCGCGGCGTGGCGCGACGTGGTCCATCCGGAGGACCGAACGCGTTGGGAAGCGGCTGTGGCCCAACTGCGCGCGGGCCAACCCACCCACGAAGAGTACCGCGTCGTCCTGCCGGACGGCCTGTTCCGGTGGGTCCGCGACAGCGTCACGCCGACGCCCGGGCCGGACCGGCGCACCATGCGCCTCGACGGCGTCGTCACTGACCTGACCGAGCGCAAAGTCGCCGAGGAGGCGCTGGCCCAAGAGCGCCGCCTCCTCGAAACCCTGATGAACAACCTGCCTGACGCCATTTACTTCAAGGACCGGGAAAGCCGTTTTCTAGCCATCAACGCGGGGCTGGCGAAGCGGCACGGCGTGGAGAACCCGTCCGACGCCGTGGGCAAAACCGACTTCGATTTCTTCACGCGCGAGCACGCCGAGCAGGCCTTCCGCGACGAACAGCAGGTGATCGCCACCGGCAAACCGATCGTCAATGTGGAGGAAAAGGAAACCTGGCTGGACGGCAGCGTGACGTGGGTGTCCACGACGAAAATGCCGCTGCGCGACCCGCAGGACCGCATCGTCGGCACCTTCGGCGTCTCCCGCGACGTGACGGAGCGCAAAAAAGGAGAGGAGGAACTTCAAAAGGCGAAGGACGCCGCCGAGCAGGCTAATCGGGCCAAGAGCGAGTTTCTGGCCAACATGAGCCATGAAATCCGCACGCCGATGAACGGCATCCTCGGCATGACCGAGCTGGCGCTGGACACCGATTTGACGCGCGAGCAGCGCGAATACCTGACGATGGTGAAAGCGTCGGCCGAGTCGCTGCTTGGCATCATCAATGACATCTTGGATTTCTCAAAAATTGAGGCCCGCAAACTCCACCTCGACGCCCTGGACTTCACGCTGCGGCCGCTGGTGGATGAGGTCATGCGGACGCTGGCCCTTCGGGCCCAGCAGAAGGGGCTTGAATTGGCCTGCCGCGTGGCGCCGCATGCGCCCGAATCGATCTGCGGCGACCCCGGTCGGCTGCGGCAGGTGCTGGTGAATCTGATCGGCAACGCCATCAAGTTCACCAGCCGCGGCGAAGTCGTCGTGGACGTCGAGCCGGAGACGCGGACGGAAAAGGATATCGGCTTACATATCTCCGTCCGGGACACGGGCGTCGGCATCCCGAAGGAGCATCAGCGGACCATCTTTGAGGCGTTCACCCAAGTCGATCATTCGACGACGCGCAAGTACGGCGGCACGGGCCTGGGCCTGACCATCACCGCGCAGCTGGCGTCGATGATGGGCGGCCGCATTTGGGTCGAAAGCGAGCCGGGCCAGGGCAGCACGTTCCATGTCACCGCCCGATTCGGATTGAGCGGCAACGGCGCCCCGCCGCCGCCGCCCGCCCAGCCGGCCCACCTGGAAGGAATCCCGGTGCTGATCGTAGACGACAACGCCACCAACCGGCGCATCTTGCACGAGGTGCTGACCAACTGGCGGATGCGTCCACGGGCCGTCGAAGGCGGGGCCGAAGCGCTGACCGTGCTTTCCGAGGCGGCGGCGTCGGGCGAGCCGTATCCGCTGATACTCCTAGACGGGCACATGCCGGAAATGGACGGCTTTACGCTGGCAGGACGTATTCAGGCCGACCCGGCGCTCTGCGCGGCGACGGTTCTGATGCTGACCTCGGCCGGCCAGCCGGACGACGTGGAGCGCTGCCGTCAGCTGGGCATCCGGGCATACATGACCAAGCCGGTGCGCCAGTCGGAGCTGCAGGAGGCGATTCTGGCGACGCTGGGCGGGTCGCCCTCACACGTTCGAGCGGCCGCGGCCGGCGCAAACGGCGGCGCTCCGGCCCGTCGACCGCTGCGCATCCTGGTTGCGGAGGACAACGCCGTCAACCAGAAGCTTGCGCTCCATTTGCTGGAACGGCATGGCCACGCGGCCGTCATCGCCGGCACCGGCCGAGAGGCGGTGGAGGCGCTGGAGAAGCAGACATTCGATCTCGTCTTAATGGACGTGCAAATGCCGGAGATGGACGGCCTGGAGGCGACGGCGGAGATACGCCGGCGCGAGACAGGCACGGGACGACGCATCCCGATCATCGCCATGACGGCGCATGCCATGAAGGGCGACCGGGAACGCTGCCTTGAAGCCGGGATGGACGGCTACGTGTCCAAGCCCATCCAAACGCGCGAGCTTTATGCGGCCATTGCAGCCCTCGGGCCGGCGGAGTCGGCGGCCGCGCGGGAACCAGAGACGGCGCCGACCGCGCCGGATGGCGCATTGGTCGATCAGGCCGAGGCGC
>DATKHW010000194.1:0-6781 GCA_035546275.1 Gemmataceae bacterium | reverse complement strand
CATCCGGGGGCTTACGCCGCCCGGCTCGCCGGCTTGTGAACCACTTGTTCAATGCGCCGGCATCAACGGCGCCACATACCCCTGATAGATCTGCCGCACGGCCTCCGCCGTGACGACGAAATCGACGCCGCCGCTTTCGGGCCGCATCGTGACGGCGAAGCCGACGTAGCCGGGCTTGCCCTTGACGGCCGCCGGGTAGTTCGGCGGCAGGTTCACGCCCAATGTCTGCATGATCGGCTTCATGAAGTCCATCACGTCGCCGGCCGCCTGCACCGCGTCCAGCACCACCAGCACGGTGGCCTGGTCGGGCAGCTGTTTGCGCGCCCCGGAGAAGCCCTTGTCGGCGCCGACCGCGTCCTGACCCTTGTAGTATCCGTCGAGGAGCTTTTGGGCCGACGTCCAATCCTTGGCCGAGACCTGGACCACCGTCTTGCCGTCCACGCCGATGTAGGCGTTCATTTCCTCGCCGATCAGCTTCTTCAGGCTCTCGATCAGCTGTTTCTTCATCGCGTCCGGCAGCTGGGGGCCGTTGGCCTGCGCCGCCATCATCTTGTCGAAGTCCCAGACCATGTGGATGGAGGTGAAGCTGATGGAGTTGTATTTCTCGGCGTCTTGTTTGACCTCCGGCTTGTCCTTGAAGGCGATGCTGAAGGCGCCGCCGGAGCCGAACGACTGCAGCGCCTTGACCGCGGCGGCGACGGCCTTGTCCGGCTCGGCGCACTGGGTGATGCTCAGGCCGGACGCGGGATAGCTGAACGCGCTGATCTGCCCGGTCGGCCCGGACTTGGACCAATCCTCAAAGGCCGCGGCCGCGTCCTTGAACTTCGGATCGTTGGCCAGGCCGTTCATGAGGTCGCCGACGAGCTTGAGCATGGCCGGGTCGAAGGCGACGCCGCCGTAGGCGAGATTGCCGGCCGGCAGCTTGCCGAGGTCCTTGAACGGCTGCGGCGTGAAGCCCTTGAACAGGTCGGCGGTGGCCGTCCCGGAACGCGGCTCGACGTCCATGTGCAGAGTCACGCCGTCGGGATGGACCTCCACCGTGGCCAGGGCGGCCTTGGCGTCCTCGGCGGCCTGGAAGAGCGGATCGAACATCTTCTTGGCCATCTCGAACTGGGCCTTCTGCTCCGGCCCGACCGCCTGGGCCGCCTGATCCAGCTGGTCGTGGAACTTGTTGCGGAAGTCCTTGATCTGGTCGGCGAACTGTTTGTTGATCGCCTCCATGTCCACGTAGTAGCCGGCGTCGCTGGCCAGGAACTTGGCCGCCTGGACCTTGCTCAGCTTGGTTTCCAGTCCGCCCGCGCCCTCGGCGCCGGTCCCCTTCTTGACGTAGGACGCGGCCAGCTCCTTGCTCGGCGTGAAGACGACGTAGGTCTTCTTGTTCACGAGGTAGATGGGCGTGCCGAAGAACGTGGTCGATTCGTAGCCGTCGGTGGTCTGAATCGCCTTTTTCTCCTCATCGGAGAGGATATTGTCGCGGAAGGCGGCGTAATCGCTGACGGCGGCGACGAGGCCGAAGCTGTCGGGGTTGGGCGGCAGATCGGTTACCACGAAAAAGATGGGCCCGTCCTTGGACAGGCCGCGCAGCTTGCGGCCCTGGACGCCGTTTTGCATCATGCTGTCGTACTGGGCCAGGAGCGCGTCGCCCTGGCCGGGCACGGCGTTCTTGAGGAAGGCGGCGACGTGGCTGCGCAGCGCATCCAGGCCGTTGAGATGAGCCACGACCGGGGCCGTGGCCGGCACCCAGCTCAGGGATTTGTCGTTGGGGGCGGCCCAAGCGGCCGGGGCCGACGCGGCCAGAAGAAGCACGGCGGTCGTCATCCAGGGGAAACGCTTCATCAATTGCACTCCGTTAAGGGGACTTCCAACGGCGAGCGGGGGGCGTCAGCCCCCTGATCGAGCGAAGAATCGGGGGGCTGACGCCCCCCGCTCGCCGTTCCGATCGCAGATCCATTCAATCCTTCGGCAGCAGCGGTGAAATGTAGTTCTGGTAGACTAGCTTGACGGTCTCCGCCGGCGCCACGAAATCGAACGCGGCGCCGTCCGGGCGCAGCGTCAGCGCGAAGCCGGCGAAGCCCGGCTGGTCCTTCACCGCCTTGGGGAACTTCGCCGGCACGCCCGGAGCGCCCGACCCTTGCAAAACCGGCGTGATGAAGTCCAGCAAATCGCCGACGTATTGCACCACGTCGATCTCCATCACGACGCTGGCCTGCTCCGGCAGCTGTTTGCGGACGGCGGCGAACGCCTTGTCGTCGCCGACGCCGCCCTGGCCCTTGGAGAACTGGTCGAGCGCCTTTTTGGCCGAGTCCCAGTCCTTGCCCGTCACCTGGACCACCGTGCCGTTGCCCACGCCGATCCAGGCGTTGAGGTCGTCGCCCATCAGCTTCTTCATGCCCTCGACCATCTTCGTGCGCAGGGCGTCCGGCAGCTGAGCGCCGGCCGCCCCCATCGACTTGTCCAGGTCCCAGACCATGTGGACGGAGGTGAAGCTGATATTGCCCATCTTCTCGGCGTTGGGTTTGATCTCCGGCTTGTCCTTGAGGTAGACGTTCTGGAAGCCGCCTTCGGTCCCCATCGCCTGGAGCATCTTGATCGCGGCGGCGGCGGCCTTGTCGGGGTCGCTGCACTTCATGACGCTCACGCCGGCCACCGGGTAGGTGACCGAGCCGAGCGCCTGGCTGGGGCCGGCCTTGATCCACTCGTCGAACGCTTCCTGAAATTCCTTGGCGCCTTTGGCGTTGGGGTCGGCGGACAGGCCGGTCAGCACCGAGCCGGCGAACTTGAGCAGCGTCGGGTCCAGCTCCATGCCGCTGTAGAAGACCTGCCCGGCCGGCAGCCTGCCCAGGTCCGGAAACGGCGACGTCTTGGCCGTCTTGAGCAGATCGGCCGTCGGCGTGCCGGTGCGAAGGTCGGCGTCGCCGTGCAGCTTGACGCCGTCCGCGCCGACCTCCACCGTGAACAGGGCGGTCTTGCCGTCCTCCACCGCCTGGAAGAGCGGGCCGATCATCTTCTTGATCATCTCGAACTGGGACTTCTGGGCCGCCCCCAGTGCGCTTTCAATCTGGTCAAGCTGCTCATCGACGGTCTTCTGGAAAGCCTTGATCTGGTCGCCGTACTGCTTGTTGACGTCCTCCAGGTTGACGTAGACGCCGAGATCGCTGGCCAGGAACTTGGCCGCCTGCGCCTTGCTCAGCTTGCCGTCCAGGCCGGGCGCCCCCTTGACGAAGGCCTCGGCTGCTTCCTTGGTCGGCGTGAGGACGGCGTATTCTTTTCGATCCACGAAGTAAATGTGGCTATTGGCCGTCGTCGAGTCGATGCCGTCGGCCGTATTCAGGTTCTTCCTTTCCTCCTCGGTGAGGAAATTGTCGCGGAACTCGGCGTAGTTGGAGACGGCCACGACGAAGGCGGCCTGCGGAGGGGCGCCCTCGGGGCCGAACACTTCCGGCTTGGGAAACTCCAGGAAGACCAGGAACACCGGCCCGTCCTTGGCCAGGCCGCGCAGCTTGCGGCCCTCGGGGAGGTTGTTCAGCATCTGGTCGATGTGCATCTGGGCACGGTCGGCCTGGTCGGGCACGGCGTTCTTGAGGAAGGCGAGGACGTGTTCGCGCAGCGTCTCCGGGCTGTTGGCGTGCACCACGATCGGCGCCGTGGCGGGGACCCAGCTCAGGGGCGATGGTTCGGCCGGAGTCGGCGCCGCCCCGGCGGTCGGGGCGAACACGGCCAGGCCGAACAGGGCCGCCGTCATCCAGTGCGAGCGCTTCATGCATTTCTCCTCCTGGGGCGAAGAGGCGATCCGGCCGGCGGACGGCGTCACCATTTGCCGAGGACCTTGATGTCCTTGACGTCGGTTTTCTTCGTGCCGCTGTTGGCCGCGATCACCACGTATCTCTTGTTGGCCGGCGCCGTCGCTTGCAGCGAGGGCGAATCGCTGGCGTCCGATTTCTTGACCAGGCTCTTCGGATCGCGGCCGGCCGTGATGTCGTCCTGGGCGTTGAACTGGTTCTGCTGGTCGTCGGCCGGCTTGGAGTTGGCGTCGCCGACCTCCACCAGGTACAGCGTCACCGGCATGGCCGGGTCCGTCGTCGCCGTCACCGTGACGTCCATGTCCTTGGGCTGCGGTTCGATCACCATAAGCCCATCCGCCTCCTTGGGCCCCAGCGACTTGGACGCCGGCGAGTCCTCGATCCGCTTGAGTTTCATACAGCCCGTCAGCAGCACCGTAAACGCAAGCAATCCCCATGCCCACCGCCGCGCGTGCCATGCTTTCGCGGCCGTTGGGCGCCTTGGATGCGTGTCGAATTCGTTGCCAGGCCGCGAAAGCATGCCACCCATGACCCGTCCCCCTTTCACGTAGAACTGCGTTCCCCGGCCAGCCCACCGCGAGCGGGGGCGGCTCGAATGATCCCGTTGCCGTCCTGCGCGTCGAGGCGCGGCTGACCCCACGTCATGGGCCGGGCCAGCGGCTCGATATGTAGTACCGTCAATCCGTTCTGAAAGATTCGCACCGACCCGGAAGATTGGCTGACGACGACGGCGACCGCCTTGGTCGATTTGCTGATCGACGCCGCCGCCGCATGGCGCGTGCCCAGGCCCATGCTGAGCGTGATGTCCTTGTCGGGCGCCTCGATGCGCATGCAGGCGGCCACCGCCACGCCGTCGCGGCGGATGACGATGGCGCCTTCCAGCTGGGCGATGTCCTTGATCTGCTCCCGCACCACCGGATCGCGCACGTCGCGCTCGGCGTGGCTGTAGCCGCGGAACGGGTTGAAGTTCATCGGCTTGGACATGCTCAGCACCTTGCGCGTGTCGCCGACGACGAACATGGTTCCAACCGGATGCCCCTCGCGCCCTTCCCGGCCGATCTCCAGCGCCAGATCGACGACGGCCCGCAGCGTCTCCAGCGGCACCTGCGTGTCGAGCCGGCGCAGGTCCTGGCTGGTGAGCCGTTCGAGATGTTCGCCGAGATGGATGACGCTGAGGCTGTCCACGGCCTCGTGCGGCCCTTGGCCGACCTCAATGCCGTTATAGACGACGACCACATCCGATCCCTGATGGAGCTTTTCGCTGCGAACGGCTTCGAGGAGGGCGAGGCTCATGCGCTCCTGGGTGGGCGTCGGGCCGGGGTCGATGTCGAGGACGGTGAGGTCGGGGTAGGAGCGCAGCTTGGCAGTGAGTCCGTCGTCCTCGGCCGCGACGAGGAGTCGGCAATCGCCGACGCGGGCGCGGACGGCGTCCCAATCGAGATCAGTTTCCGTGAGCAGCAAGACGGCGTCGGCCGGCAGGCTCTGCACGAGCTGCCGGGCCGCGTCGAGCAGCGCGACGGTTTGCGGAGGAAGCGCCATGATGCCAAGAATTTCCGCGCCGGACCCCATTGACTCGCGGACGTGTTCCCATCGTAGCGGCTGGGGAGCGCGGCGGCAACCGCGCGAAAGACGCGGCGGAGGAATCATTGCGGCTGTTGCTGCGGACGGGTTATGTCAACTGCGGAACTGGCGGCGGCGATGCGGGCGCACCTGCTCCGGAGCTGGCGACTCTCGCCAACGAAATCTCCATCGCCGCCCCGACGCCCATGCGCTCGTGGACGCCGCTCCTTCAAGCGAACAGGGGGCGCTCCGTTCCGCGCATGTGCATGTCGAAAGTCGCTTCCGAACCATTGTTCTTGGCCAACCCGCGCAGGCTCAGTCGCCGCAGCAGATCCACCGTGATGGGTCGCTTGGCGTCCCAGAAAACGAACGCCCTGTAAAACGCCTGCGCGGCAGGCGAATTGAGCAGAGACGCCAGATACTCGGCCTGGCCGTTGTTTTCACACGGCAAGAAATAGGAGGTGTCGTCCACCATGACCGGCTTGCCGTGCAGCGGACCGACCGTGACGAAAGACAAGCTCTTGTAGAAACCGCTAATGGCGACCTTCCACGGAGCAAAAGAATAGACGCCGACCCCGAAAATGGAAAAACGCGGACGGCCCTGATAAATGGAACTGCCTCGCTTGTCCAGCAGTGCGGCATGCGCGAGGAGATAGGCCCACGTTTGAGGCGCCGTGTCCCGTATGCTTGCCGTCTCTTCGCCGACCGCTCGCTGTGTCACAAGCACATAGCGGTTCTCACCACCCACATGGCCCTTCGCCAAATGTGAACTTTTCAGCACCGGGAACAGATAGGCGTCCTCAAGTTGCACCAGTTCGCCTAGCCCATTGCGGTATCTCTCACCCTCCCGACGAAGCTCCATGACCCTTGAGCAGTCATGCTTGACGCCCGAGCGCCATTTTACGGTCTCCGCGCCGCACAGGCAGCTCCAACGCCGATAGGCCGCTATGTCCGAGAGCAGGGTTCCGTCTTCGTAACCAATTTCAGTCTCCGCGGCAGCGGCGGCCAGGTGCGAATGCACCTTGGCTCGCTGGTCCTGCGCTCCCGGCCCGAAATGCACGACGAGCAGCGCCGCATCGACGGCGGCGTCAAAATGGAAGCTAGCGTCGATCCGGTAAATGGCCGACCGTTCCATCGCGATCCTGGTCTTCCATCCGTGGAACAGCGCCTTGCGCGCGACCGCCGACTTGCACAGGACAGCCAGTGCGCCCCGTCGTCCATTCATCGTCTGCAGCAGCTGGATCAGCATCCATTCGGAGATGTCAAAATTCGCCTTGCCTGTGACAGCGTCGATGCCCCGGTGGTTCTTGAAGTTCGACTTGGCGGGTAGGTTTTGACTGCCCAGTGTGGTGAGGCGGGCGTTCGTCACCCACGGAAGGTTGCCGAGCACGAGCGTCGGTTCAGGCAACTCGGCCATCACC
>DATKHW010000193.1:0-7080 GCA_035546275.1 Gemmataceae bacterium | reverse complement strand
CTGCAGCGGCGCGTTGCGCTCTTCGCGCGACAGCTGCGCCGCGACGACTACGCGCATCATATCCAGTCCCCAGCGACAATCATACACGCCCGGCTGCCGCTCCTGCCACGGGACCTACCCGGATAGATTGTGCGGGAAGCGAGCGCAGACCGCGTACAGCCGGAACTGATTTTCCGGCCGCAGCGCCGACGTCGATGGGCTGACCAGCTTGCGGTAGGCGACGTAGTGGCTGACCAGCTCACGGACCGCCCAGGCGTCCAGCGCCTCGTGGTGCGACTTAAACGTGATCAGATTGTGTTCGACCAGGTCGGCCAGGCCGTCGGGGAGTTCGCCGGTGAACCGGCCGCGGCCGCGGCGCACGATCACCACGTCGAGCAATTGCTGCTACTGGGACAGGTCGCGCTCGATCTCAACCACGAAGGGCGAGCCGGCGAAGAAGTCGGTCAGCAGCAGGCCGAAGAGCCGATGCCAGTCCCTAAGCGCCTCATGTTCGCCGGCCATCACAAGTCCCTCCCCAATTCGCGCCGGTTCATGAGTTGCGGCCAGGCAAGCGATGCATCAGCATTTCGAGAAGCGCGTCTGCGTCCGCAGCGTGCAAGAGCAACGAACGGTCATCGGACCGCACGAAGCCCTCCCGAACGCAGTGATCCAGCCAGGAGAGCAACGGATCGAAGAACCCCGCGACGCTGAGCAGACCGATCGGCGCCGTGTGCAAGCCGAGCTGGGCCCACGTTAGGATCTCGAACAGCTCGTCGCCGGTGCCGAAGCCGCCGGGCAGCACGGCGAAGGCGTCGGCGCGTTCGGCCATCACGGCCTTGCGCTGGTGCATCGTGTCTACGACCACAAGTTCGGTCAGCCCGCGGTGGGCCAGCTCCTTTTCTACCAGGAAGCGCGGAATAACGCCGACGGCCGTACCGCCGTTCTCCAGCACGGCGTCGGCGACCGCGCCCATCAGGCCGATATGGCCGCCGCCGTAGACCAGGCCGAGCCGGCGCCGCGCCAAAGCAGCGCCGAAACGACGAGCCGCGTCGGCGTAGGTCGGCCGCTCGCCGGAGCTGGATCCGCAGAAAACGCAAATGTGTTTCATCCGTTTATATCGCCTAAAGCGCTCCGGTTATGCGGGAGAGGCTGCCCCAGGAAACCGCGCCTGGAACGTCGCCCCCTTCAGGGGCGCCGACTCGATCTCCAATTTCGCCCCATGATGCTCCAAAATCGCCGCCACGAACGACAGCCCCAATCCCATTCCTGTGCTGTGTCCCTCGTAGATGGCGTTGTCGCGTTTGGTCGTGAAATGCGTTTCCAGGCAGCGGCGCCGCACTTCCTCCGTCATGCCGGCCCCGTTGTCCTGCACCTCCAGCACAACGGCGTCTCGCTCACGGCGCGTCCGCAGCACGACGCGGCCTTTCCATGCCGCCGCAGCGATAAGCGCCTGGCGCCGCGCCGCCGCGTCCAGCGTCTCGTCGCGCCGGGCGGCGTCGCGCCAGTGGTTGCGCATCTCGAACGTTGCATCCCGCGCGTTGAACAGCAGATTCTCCACCGCCTGTTGCAGATGCGAATAGTCGCCGGCGATCCACAGGGGCGCGCCGTCCTCGCCCAGCTCCAGCGCCACGTCCAGCTTGTAACGGTCCCGCGCCAGGTCGCGCCACGTCCGTTCCAGGTCGCGCAGCAATGCGTTGAGGTCCAGCACGGTTTGCTCGGTCTTGCTCGGATCGCGCCGGACCGTCCGCAGGATTTGCTGCAACCGCTCCGTCACCGTGCCGAGGGTCTGCTGCACCTCGCGCAGCATCCCCTGCTGGTCGCCGCTTAAACTGTCCGCCTCCATGCAGCGGCGCAGCAGGTCGTTGGGCCGCACCAGCAGGTTCTTGATGTTGTGGGCGTAGGATCCGGCCATGATGCCGATGCTGGCATACAGCTGCGATTTCAGCTCCAGCGCCTTTTGTTCGGCCGCTTGCGTCGCCAGCCGCTGTTCCAGCAGCTGGCGTTCCGTCTCCGCGCGCCGCCGTCCCTCTTCCAGAAATTTGCGCTCCGCCACGTCCACTTGCTGCTGCACCAAAAGACGCTGGCCCTCGCGCCGGCGCACCAGCACGATCCACACCGCCACGAGCAACGTCGCGATCACCGCTAGGATGCTCAACTGCTGCAAGCGCTGTTGGTGCTCTTGTTCCAGACGCTGCCGAATGTTGAACGCATGCAGCTGATAGTACACTCGCGCCGTCGCCGGCGCCGACGGCAGCGGATGGTTCAGAACCTGTACTTCTTGGACGCGGAACGGCAACTGCGAATCCCAGACGATCGGCTCGTCCGAGGCATCGTCGAATCGTATTTCGATCCGATAGATGGTGGGAAACAGCGGCAGCTGGCCGGTGTAAATCTTCGTCGGCGGATCGCCCAAGGCGCGCAGCAGACTGTGCAAGTCTTCGCTCGCCTTGGCGACGGCCGCATCGACCTGGCCGCGCTTGTCCAGCTGCGGATCGAACGCCGTCGTGTCGGCGGGAGGCGGCGGAAGCCGGCGCTGTTCGCCTCGGACCTGAGCGTAGGCGGCGGCCATCTCCGGCAACGTGTCCGTGGCCGAGCCCCGAGATTCGTCCAGCCATTCCGTCAGCGCGTCCCTGTCGTACCCGTCCTCCCCCTCGATCCAGTCGTGAACCGGCTCCCACAGGAGAAACGCCACCAAGCCCCATAACAGGATCGGCGCCATCAAGGCCTGGGCGTAGCGCCAAAAGCGGGAGGGCGGGGCCGATCTGCGGCCGGCGGGCGGCGACGGGCCGTTGCTCATGGCGCCGACCCCCTTTCCACGGTGAATGGCTTGTAGGAAACCGCGAGTGGATCGCCGTGCCGCGTCCAGGGGGGGGGCTGCGGCGTCCCTGGCTCATGCTTCACACTTTCCCGCGAGAACCAGACTTCGATGGTCGCCTCGGGCAGCACGCGGTCGCCATCGAAGCGCGGCCGCAAGCAGACGATGGTTTCGCCGGCCCCGCCGAGGCGATCGCCGTTGGGACAGAACAGCAGCGTGCCGTCCGGCGCGTAGCCGAGCTTTCCGTGCTTGTGACGGATCTCCAATAGGCGCTTGCTCACCTCCGTCGCGTCGCCGGCGGGCTTGCCGTCGCGGTCGAACGCTCGTGCCAGCGACTCGACGATGCTGCTGTTGAGCAGAACGTCTTCGGTGCCGGTGGCCGAGCGAATCGATTCACTTCCCGCCTCGGGCGGCGGCTGGCTCTCGGGACTGAAGCCAGCGTCCGGGTCGATCGGGTTGTAGTGGCTGAAGAAAACCAGGGGGAATGGCAGCTCCTGGATGGGCCAGGCGACGCGCCGATCGCGATAGATCGTGTTGAAGGCGAGGGAGTCGCCAGTGGCGACAACGAGGCGCCGGGCCTGGGCCGGCGACGTACGCGCTAGCTCAGCCAGGAAGCGGCGCGACGGGGCCGACTGCCCGGTGACCACAAGCAACGGACGGCGCGGCCGGGGATGGGCGCCGGCCAGCTCGTCCAGCACCGTATCGAGACTGCGGCGATCCGGCGTCAGCGGCTCGGCGGCGGGAGTCTTTTCCAGATCGTCGATGATGTTGGAGACGCCTTCGGCTTCGAACCGGTTCGGCGTCAGAAAGGAGCCGACGCTGGACGCAATCCGTGCGGGATTGAGGAGCAACGGCGGCGCCGGCGGCGACTGCGTCGCCGAGGAAGCCGCGCCGCAGCCCGGAACGTCCTCTCCAGGCGGTCGGGGATGGCGCAGGACCTCCTCAAAGCCGTCGTTGAGGTCCCGCGAGTAGGCGTCGTCGTCCCACTGCACCATGTGGATTGACGCAAGATCGGGCTGCAAGTCGTCCTGAGTCCGCAGGAAGCTCATAACGGCCGCGGCCATCTGCTTATTGGAGAAACAGTAGCGGAAAGTGCGTTTTGCGTAAACGTCCGTAAGACCCATCTTGTTCGCCTTCACGGGAGCGTCCGGCGGCGCATCGGGATCGGCCACGCGGTCGGCCGTGGCGGTGGTCAGCAGCAGCAAAGGACGATCGGCCTCCGCAACGTCGCCGGATTGCCGGCTGAGCTGCGAGGCCAACTCGCGGGCTGTATCGCTGGAGTTGCCGCCGATGATCGCCAGCGGCGGCGGCCGGCGCTTGAGCAGCGCCTCGACCCAATCGCGCTGCTTCCAGTCGGTGGTGATCTTGTACCAGCGGAAGACCAGCCGGCCGGCGCCTCCCGGCAGGGTTAGCGACACTTCGGGAACGGCCGTCGTTTGCTTGGGAAACGCCTCGCCGATCTGCGCCTGCGTCCCGGGGTGGTCGTCTTGCAGGCGGGTCGCGGCCCGCTGGACGGCCGCCACGAATCGTTCCCAGGCCGACGCGTTTGTAGTGGTGGAAAGCCACACGATCTCGTGATCGCCCGACGCTACGGCCGACGGCGTCGGCCCCGGTTGCGCCGACGGCGAGCGCAGAATAAGCAGAGCGGCGCCGATCACAAGCGCCGCCGACGCCGTCGCCATGATCCACGGTCGGATGAGCCATTTCATGGGAGGGTCCGTTGTCCGTTGTCCGTCGTCCGTTGTTCGTAGAATGACGATGCGCCTTCCTATTGTACACCCTGACCGCATCGAACCGGCGGCCGACGACGGACAACGGACAACGGACAATGGAAATGACGACAACCTTGGTGATCTTCGGCGCCACGGGCGACCTGACGGCCCGAAAGCTGGCGCCCTCGCTGTTCCGCTTGGCGAAGAAGGGCCGGCTGCCGCCGGAACTGAAGATCCTCGGCTCGGCGCGTTCGCCGATGCCCGACGACGCTTTCCGGGATCGGCTCGCGGCCGCAGTCAAAGAGTTCGCCAAGAACGACTGGGACGAGGCGAAATGGCGGGAATTCGCCAAGCGGCTGTTCTACGCCAGCGGCGACGCGGCCAAGCCGGGCGGCTTGGACGGCGTCAAAGCGTGGCTGGAAAAAGCGGAGGGCGGGCGCGGAGGCAAGCGGCTCTTCTACTTTGCCGTCTCCCCGACGCTCTACGCCGACATCGCCCGCCAGCTCGGCGCCGACGGCCTCAACCGTCAGCAGGGCGAGAACTGGACGCGCATCGTCGTCGAAAAGCCGTTCGGCCGGGACCTTGCTTCGGCCCGCGACCTCAACCGCGTCCTAAACGGCATCTTCGCCGAGGACCAGATTTACCGGATCGACCATTATCTCGGCAAGGACACGGTGCAAAACGTCCTCGTCTTCCGCTTCGCCAACACGCTGTTCGAGCCGGTTTGGAACTACAACTTCATCGATCACGTGCAGGTCACGGTGAGCGAAACGGTCCAAATGGAGGGCCGCGGCGACTATTACGACAAGTCCGGCGTCCTGCGCGACATGTTCCAGAATCACCTGCTGCAGCTGCTGGCGCTGACGGCGATGGAGGCGCCGGCTCGTTTCCTCGCCGACCCGCTCCGCAATGAAAAGGTCAAGGTGCTCGACGCCATCCCAGTGCTGACGCCGGAGGAGGCGGCCAAGCGGATGGTCGCTGGCCAATATGCCGGATACCGCTCCGAAAAGGGCGTGGCCCCGAACTCGCGGACGCCCACCTTCGCGGCGATCGAACTGACCGTCGAAAACTGGCGCTGGCGCAATGTGCCGTTCTTTTTGCGATCCGGAAAAGGACTGAAAAAGCGGCGCAGCGAGGTGGTCATTCAGTTCCGCTGTCCGCCGCACTTGATGTTCCCGCTGCCGCCCGGCGCCACGCTGCAGTGCAACCGGCTAACGATGACCATTCAGCCGGACGAGGGCATCGACCTCACCTTCGAGAGCAAAGCCCCTGACGACGGCGACGTGCAGCTGCGGCCGACCGACCTGCGCTTCCGCTACAAGGACGCGTATCCGAATGCGCCCTTGCCGGAGGCTTACGAACGGCTGCTGATGGACGCCGTGGCCGGCGACGCCCATTTGTTCATGCGCAGCGACGAGATCGAACGGGCCTGGGAAATCATCGACCCATTCATTGCCGCGATCGAAAACGGTATCGTCAAGCCGGAGGACTACCCAGTCGGCTCGGAGGGGCCCCACTGCTGCGACAAGTACCTGGCGCCGATGGGGCGAACGTGGCTGCCCGTGGGGCGTGAACAATAAAGGTTATATTTGCGATTTCAGGACCGCTTATGAGCGATTTCACCATCCGTCGCGATTCGTGCAACCTCGACTTCCTCGCCCTCGGAGCGCTGGTGCATCGGCTCGACCCCGGCGCCGTGCCGTTTCGCAAGGCTCGGTCCTTCGACGTGCACGTCTCCGGCGGCGAATACAACGTGGCCGCGAATTTGTCCGACTGTTTCGGATTGCGAACAGGCGTGGCAACGGCGATGGTGAATTACGGGATCGGCGAACTCGTACAAGCCCGGGTGCGCGAAACCGGCGTTGCGCCGTTTTACAAATGGTTCGACCACGACGGCGTCCGGGGGCCGAACATCGCAACGGTTTACAGCGACCGCGGCCACGGCGTGAGGCCGCCGGTCGTTTTTTACAACCGTTCCAACGAGGCCGGCGCCCTGCTCAAACCCGGCGACTTCGATTGGGCGAAAATATTCGCCCCCACACCCCTCTCCCCCGAAGCGGGGGAGAGGGGTGTGGGGGGCGGCGTTCGCTGGTTCCACTCCGGCGGCATCTTCGCGGCCCTGTCGGAAACCACGTCGGAATTGATCCTCGAAGGGATGCGCGCGGCGAAGGCGGCCGGCGCCGTCACATCGTTCGACCTGAATTATCGGGCGAAGCTGTGGACGTCGGTCGGCGGCGCCGAACGCGCCCAAAAGGTGCTGCGGCGCATCGTCGATCACGTGGACGCCCTGATCGGCAACGAAGAGGATCTGCAAAAGGGCCTTGGCGTTCCAGGGCCGGAGGTCGCCGGCGAATCGAAGCTCGATCCGAACGCCTTCTTCGGCATGATGAACCGCGTGGTGGAACAGCATCCCAACATCAAGTTGGTGGCGACGACGCTGCGGGAGGTGCATTCGACCAATCGCCACGACTGGGCGGCCGTGCTGTGGCTCAACGGTCAGCGCCTGGTCAGCCCGACGGTGCATCTCGACGTGCTGGATCGCATCGGCGGCGGCGACGGCTTTGCGTCCGGTCT
>DATKHW010000192.1:0-3080 GCA_035546275.1 Gemmataceae bacterium | reverse complement strand
GAGCCGACACTCGCCGTTCAGACCGAAGTCCCGGATTACGATGAGTACGAGGTCTGCATCTACGACGCGGAACGTGGGCGGCAGCTCGTGGCCGCGATCGAGCTGGTCAGTCCGGGGAACAAGGATCGGGCGGAGAAACGCAACGCCTTCGTCGGCAAATGCGCGACCCTGCTCCAGCAGGGGGTTGCCGTCAGCATCGTCGATGTGGTCACGCCGCGACAATTCAATCTCTATGCCGAGCTGCTGCACTTTCTGGGACAGAACGACCCGACCCTGGGCGAGCCGCTGCCGCATTTGTACGCCGCGTCGTGTCGCTGGCGGCCGCTGGACAAGCGGATGCTGCTGCAAACCTGGTCGCACGCGCTCACGTTGGATCAACCGTTGCCCACACTACCGGTCTGGCTGACGGGAAAGCTGGCGGTGCCGCTGGACCTGGAGCAAAGCTACGAACAGGCGTGCCACGATTTGTGGATCACGTGACAGCGTTCGTTTCGAAGCACGTCAAGCGCCCGCGACCACGCAAGTGCATTTCGGTCGGCGCTTCCCTGTTTCCACCGAGGGACTTGCCGCGGCCGGCCCCCGCTTCTCTCCCGCCGCCGATTGCAGAGAGCCGCCGGGTCGGTTACTCTGGCGGCATGAACGACGTCACCCAGGTGCTCGACGCAATCGCGCGCGGCGAGCCGCAGGCGGCCGATCGGCTGCTGCCGCTGGTCTACAACGAGCTGCGCCGCCTGGCCGCACAGAAGTTGATCCAGGAGAAGCCGGGGCAGACGCTGCAACCCACGGCCCTGGTCCACGAAGCCTACCTGCGCCTGGTGGCGAGCGGGGGGCGTAAGCCCCCTGATGACCGGCCCTGGAACAGCCGCGGACACTTCTTCGCCGCCGCCGCCGAGGCCATGCGGCGCATCCTCGTGGAGGCCGCCCGGCGGAAGCGCCGTCCCAAGCACGGCGGCGACCGGCGGCGGATCGACTTGGACGAAGCCGTAGATCTTCATCAGCCGGCTCACGCCGGCCGCTCGCCGACCGATTTGCTGGCGCTGGACGAGGCCCTGACGCAACTGGCGGCGCGGGAGCCGGCGAAAGCGGAACTCGTCAAACTCCGCTATTTCGCCGGCCTGTCGCTGGAGGCAGCCGCCGCCGCCCTCGACATTTCTCCGGCCACGGCCAAGCGCCACTGGGCCGTGGCCCGCGCCTGGCTGTTCGCCACCCTGTCCGGTCCCCGCGAAGGCGCCGCGGAATGATTTTCTGGATTCCGTGAGCCGCGGCCGGCCGAAAAGTCGCACTGTCTTTGGAACCGACCTCTCCGGGAGTCCGACCATGGCCGCCGAAACCCCCACCCGGGACGCCGTTTTCTGCGCCGCCGTCGAGATCGCATCGCCGGAGGACCGGGCCGCCTACATCGCCCAGGCGTGCGGCGGCGACGGCGAGCTGCGGGCGCAGGTCGAAAAGCTGGTGGACGCCCATTTCCGGGCCGGCAGTTTTCTGGAGGCGCCGGCCCTGGGAGGCACGGGGCCATTCATCCCCGCGTCCAGCCAGGAGATCGCCACCGGCCCGGCCGAAGGACCGGGCGCCGTCGTCGGCCCCTACAAGCTGCTGCAGCAGATCGGCGAGGGCGGCATGGGCGCCGTCTTCATGGCCGAGCAGACGCAGCCGGTGCAGCGAAAGGTTGCGCTCAAGATCATCAAGCCCGGTATGGACTCTCGGCAGGTCATCGCCCGTTTCGAGGCGGAGCGCCAGGCCCTGGCGCTGATGGACCACCCCAACATCGCCCGGGTCTTCGACGGCGGCGCGACGGAGGCCGGCCGGCCCTTCTTCGTCATGGAGCTGGTCAAGGGCGTGCCCATCACCAAATACTGCGATGCGCACAAGCTGACGCCGAAGCAGCGCCTGGAGCTGTTCATTCCGGTCTGCCAGGCCGTCCAGCACGCCCACCAGAAGGGGATCATCCACCGCGACCTCAAGCCAAGCAACGTGCTGGTCGCGCTGTACGACGGCAAGCCCGTGCCCAAGGTCATCGACTTCGGCGTGGCCAAGGCGACCGGCCAGAAGCTGACGGAGCGGACCTTGTTCACGGAGTTCGGCTCGGTCGTCGGGACGCTGGAGTACATGAGTCCGGAGCAGGCTGAGCTGAACCAGCTGGACATCGACACGCGCAGCGACGTGTATTCGCTGGGCGTGGTGCTGTACGAGCTGCTGACCGGTTCGACGCCTTTGGAGAGGAAGCGGCTGCGGGACGCGGGGCTGCTGGTGGCGCTGCGGATCATCCGCGAGGAGGAGCCGCAGCGGCCAAGCGTCCGCCTCAGCACGACGGAGGAGCTGCCGGCCATCGCGGCGCAGCGAGGCCTGGAACCGAAGAAACTCAGCGGCGTGGTCCGGGGCGATCTGGACTGGATCGTGATGAAGGCGCTGGAGAAGGACCGCAACCGGCGCTATGAGACGGCCACCGGCCTGGCCCGGGACATCGGGCGCTGTCTGGCCGACGAGCCGGTGGCGGCGTGCCCGCCGTCGTCGTGGTACCGCATGCGCAAGTTCGCCCGGCGGAATCGGGCCAGGCTGACCGTGGCCGCCTGTCTGCTGCTGGGCGCGACGGCCGTCGGGGGCAGCGCGGGCTGGGCGGTGTGGGACCGCGGACAACGGGAGGCGAAGATCGAGCGCGAGGAGGGGGCGCGGCGGGCGGAGGCGGAAAGCCGAGTCCGGGAGTCCCTGAACGCGGCCCGCGCTTTGAACGCCGAAAACAAGCCGGCCGCGGCCCGGCAGAAACTGGCGGAGGCCCAATCGCAGCTGGGCCAGGACCGCACGGCCCTATCCGGTTTGGCCGCGGAAATCGACGCCCTGGAGGCCGACCTGAACCGGTTGGAACAGTTCCAGGCCCTGATCGACCGAGCGTACGAGGCGGAAACCACATCGACGCCGGAACTCGCCCTGGAGGCGGACTCTGTTGTGGCAGGGTCTGGAGACCATGCCACAACGGGGGCCACAACGCGGGGAGACCATGCCACAACGGGGAGAAGGCCGCTCGGGCCCAACTATTGGGAACGGCAACCCGCGCGGGCGGTCCCATTCCTGCTCCAGGCCCTGGC
>DATKHW010000191.1:0-2750 GCA_035546275.1 Gemmataceae bacterium | reverse complement strand
GCGCATGGCGATCGCCGCATCGATCGGCTTGCTGGCCAGCATGCACAGCACCAGCAGCTGAAACAGCGGCATCGGCCTGTCGCTGATCCGGACTCCCGCCTCGGCCGCATAGGTGGTTCCCGCGACGTTCAGCAGTCGGCGCACCAGGTGCTTGGGCTCGTCCATAACGCTTCGCGTACCCGCCGCGGCAGGTCACCAACCGCGCTGTTTACTTTGGCGGCAGGCTGTGCACATGGTTCAGCCCGCGGGTCACCCAGCTTTGAAGCTGGCGTTTGGTTTTCACTCCGTCGGAGTCGACGCGTAGCCAGCCGCGGGCCTCGCGGCCGGCCATCACCATCGGGCTGACGTGCGCACGGTCGAGCAGCTTGTCGGTTTCGTCCGGCGGAACCCGCACCAGTAACCCGCCCTGGCCGCTGGCGGCGACGGCCATGTGCCCGTCGACCAGGAACGCGAGGCCGCCGAACATCCGTTTCTCGTCGACGCCATGCAGGGGAGCGAGCAACTCGCGAATGCGGTCGGCGAGTTCGGTGTCATAAGCCATGGCTTTCCGAGCCCGCCGTTCTATAGACTCAACGCTGCAGACAACGTCCCCGCGATATTGCAATGATAGCGGCGAATTTCGGGAGGACCGACATGCCGTCTAAAGCCCGCAAACAGCCGGGAGCCATACGTGCGTCCGCCCCACGCGTCGCCGCGCCCCGAACCCGAACCCAAACTAAAACAAAGCGCCTGCCGCCCGCCTACGCGCTCGCTTGGCTGCACTTGCTCCCCGATTCGGAGTTTCCCATCCGGTCGCGGGATGACATGGCCGTCAAAATTTCGGCGCTGCTCTTAGGCCGCGCGTCGCCGGCCGAAGGGGCCGGTCACGCGCTCCCGGCGGGAGCGCAGTCGCAATCGGGCAGGAAACGCCGCGCGCGCTGACGTCGACCGCTGGCGGGAGGAAACAATGGGCCTCTGGTTCCAGAACAGCTACACGGATCCCGTGTACATAGCGCTCCTGTGGTACGACCCGGGGTGCAACCCGGAGCCCTGGCGAAAGAGCGGCTGGTACGAGGTGGCGCCGAGCTCGTCGGTCGAGATCGTGGGCGCGGATCTGCGATCGATTCCGGACTCAAATTTCGCTTGGTTTGCTCAGGCCGACTGGGCGGACGGCCCCTGTTGGTCGGGCGATCCCGCGCACAACTGGTACGCCATCCCGCACAACGCGGCGTTCGATCAGTGCTACTCGGATAACACCGGCTGCAACGCGGCCTATCCGTTCATTGCACAGACGCTCAGCCGCTCGTCGGCCGACTGGACCGTCGTCCTCCTGCAGCCTGGAACGGCCGGACAGGGGTTTCAGGGATGCTATTCCGGCTTCGCCGGGCAGCCGACGGCGCATCTGCTCAATTTCACCGTGCCGGCGCAAACGGAATCCAACTGGTGCTGGGCGGCCGTTTCGACCGGCGTCGCGCACTACTACGACAGCGCGAGCACGGTCACCCAGTGCCAGGTGGTCAATGCGCAGACCGGGCGGACCGACTGTTGCACCAACCCCAGCTCCTCGAACTGCAACGTCACCGGCTACCTCGACAAGGCGCTGACCTATGTCGGCCATCTGTCGTCCGAGCAGGGTTCGGCTGCGGCGTATTCCGCCATGTCCGCGGCGGTCGACGCCGGCACGCCGCCCTGCATCCGCATCGGATGGTCCGGCGGGGGCGGCCATTTCATCGGCGTCTACGGTATCGAGCCGACCAACATGCTTTGGGTGACCGATCCGATCTTCGGCCAATCCCAGGTCAGCACGTCCACGTTGACCGGCGGAACCTATCAGACCAACGGAACCTGGACCAACACCTATTTCACCAAGTGACGCCGGAGGCATGCCCATGTCGATCGAGACACCAGAAGCGCCGAAACCGTCGATTGAAGCCCTGCACGCGATGCTGCCGGCGTTCATCGCCAGCGCTTCAATCCGGCAGACCGCGCCGCATTTCGCAGCGACCCTTCTCGCGTCGCCGCAAAGCCTCGTGAGCCCCGGCCTGTCCTACCCGGTCTACACGCTTGGCCTTGCCGACGTCGCATCCGGCGCCGGAGTCCGGACAGCAAAACTCTCGGCTTGGCGGCACGAGTTTGCAGCCGAAGGCGAGGTCGTCTCGGCCGAGGTCTCGGCCGGCCGGCGCCCACAGTTCGCCGGGCTCAACGTGAACTCGAGGTTTCGCTCGGTCCTGCAGGAGCTGCGCTTGGCCGCCGAAGCCGAGGATTTCGCCGGCAAATCCTATGAGGCGAGGCTCCTGCAGATTTCGGCGATGGGCGTCCGCGCGCTGTGGCTCAAGGCGAAATCGCGTTCGCACGCCGACGTCGTGATCCCGCTCACGCCGACGCGACCCGAACTGACGGCGGGCCGGCATTACTCGTTCGAGGAGTTCGTCGCTGCGCTCAAAGGAGCGGCCGAGGCGATGCTTGCAGCCGAGGCGCCCGGAAAGGGAGCCTAAACGCCCGTCGTACCTCGGCCAAGGCTAGCCGACGTCACGCCGCGGCGGTCACCTGCTCCCGGACGGGTTCCAGTGCCTGGGCGACGATGTCGGCGACGTCGGTCATCGGCCTGACGTCCAACGCCTCAAGCACCTCGGCGGGCACATCGTCCAGATCCGGCTCGTTGCGCTGTGGGATGAACACCGTCGACAACCCGGCCCGTTGCGCGGCCAGCAGCTTCTGCTTGACGCCGCCGATCGGCAGCACCCGGCCGTTCAGCGTGACCTCGCCGGTCA
>DATKHW010000190.1:0-10779 GCA_035546275.1 Gemmataceae bacterium | reverse complement strand
GACGCAGCCGGTCGGAACGAAGCTCTGGTCGCTGATCGCCGAGCTGCGCCGGGACAAGGTGCGGACCGTCGATTACCTGGTTGAGATCAATCGGAGGCTGCAGCGCGAGGTGCGGTACGTCATCCGCATGGAGCCGGGCGTGCAGACCTGCGAGGCGACGCTGGAGAAAGGAAGCGGCTCCTGCCGCGATTCGGCGTGGCTGCTGGTGCAGGTGCTGCGCAACCTGGGTCTGGCGGCTCGCTTCGTCTCCGGTTATCTGATCCAGCTGACGGCCGATGAAAAGTCGCTTGACGGTCCCTCCGGCCCCGAGAAGGACTTCACCGACCTGCACGCTTGGGCCGAGGTTTACGTCCCCGGCGCCGGCTGGATCGGCCTCGATCCGACAAGCGGCCTCATGGCCGGCGAGGGGCATCTGCCGCTGGCCTGCGCCGCCGATCCGATCTCGGCGGCGCCCATCACCGGCGCATACACCTGGGACCGCGACCTGGCCCGCGGCGACGAAGACACGATTGACGAACAATTCGGCTTCGAGACGTCGGTTGTGCGGATTCACGAGGATCCGCGCGTGACCAAGCCGTATACGGAAGAGGAATGGCGGGCCGTGGACGCACTGGGCCGGCGCATCGAAGAAGCGCTGACGGCCGGCGACGTGCGGCTGACGATGGGCGGCGAGCCGACGTTCCTGTCGATCGACGACCGCGACGGGGCGGAATGGAACACGGCGGCGCTGGGACCCAACAAGCGGAAGCTGGCCGGAGCGCTGCTGCGCCGCCTGCGCGATCGCTTCGCGCCGGGCGGGTTGCTGCATTTCGGACAGGGAAAGTGGTATCCCGGCGAGCAGCTGCCGCGCTGGGCGCTCGGTTGCTACTGGCGGCGGGACGACTCGCCGGTGTGGCAGGATCAGAGTCTGGTCGCGGAGGACGGCTGGGACTATCGGCACGGCGATGCGGAGGCGCAGCGGTTCGCAGCGGGATTGGCGGCGCGGCTCAACGTCGATCCTGATTATCTGATACCCGGCTACGAGGACGCTTGGTACTACCTCTGGCGCGAGCGGCGTCTGCCAGTCAACGTTGATCCATTGAAAAGCAATCTCGACGATCCGGAGGAGCGCGCCCGGTTGGCCCGCGTGTTCGAGCAAGGACTGAACCGCGTCGTCGGCTATGCCCTGCCGCTGCGGGCCGGCGGCGACGCCGAGAGGCGATGGGTGAGCGGCCGGTGGTTTCTGCGGCCGGAGACGATGTTCCTGATCCCAGGCGATTCGCCCATGGGACTTCGCCTACCGCTCGATTCGCTGCCGTGGGCCACGCCGGAGGACCAACTGCCGTTCTTCCCGCTCGACCCGACGGCCCCGCGTTCCTCGCTGCCTCCGCGCTCCGACCGACGGCGGCCGCTGTTCCAGTCGCGCGGCGCGGAGCCGATGCATCACGAACACGTCTCGCGGAACGGCCAGGCCGACCCCGACGTCGTCCGGACCAGCGTGTGTGTGGAACCGCGCGGCGGCCGGCTGCACGTCTTCATGCCGCCCCTGCGGCTGCTCGAGGATTATCTCGATCTCATCGCCGCCGTGGAGGACACGGCCGCCGCGTTGGGTCTGCCGATCCAGGTCGAGGGCTACACGCCGCCGCACGATCATCGGCTCAACCACTTCAAGCTGACGCCCGACCCCGGCGTCCTCGAAGTCAACATCCACCCCGCCCACAGCTGGAGCGAGTTGGTCGAGAACACGACAGCCCTGTACGAAGAAGCCCGACAGTCGCGGCTCTGCACGGAGAATTTCCTCATCGACGGCCGGCACACCGGTACGGGCGGCGGCAACCATGTCGTCCTCGGCGGCCCGACGCCAACGGACAGTCCCATCCTGCGAAGACCGGACTTGCTGCGCAGCCTGCTGGGCTACTGGCACAACCACCCGTCGCTGTCGTACCTGTTCAGCGGCATGTTCCTCGGCCCAACCAGCCAGGCGCCGCGCGTGGACGAAGCACGCAATGACAGCCTGTATGAGCTGGAATTGGCATTTCAGCAAATCCCCTCGCCAGGGGTCCGGGGTCAGGGGTCAGGGGTCGGAGACGAAGGGATGTCTTCCGTGATCCCTGACGCCTGTCCCCTGACCCCTCCCTGGCTGGTGGACCGCGTCTTCCGTCACCTGCTCATCGACGTGACCGGCAACACCCATCGCGCGGAATTCTGCATCGACAAGCTCTATTCCCCCGACGGCGCCGCGGGACGGCTCGGCCTGGTGGAGATGCGCGCCCTGGAAATGCCGCCGCACGCGCGCATGAGCCTCGTCCAGCAGCTGCTGATCCGCGGCCTGATCGCACGGTTTTGGCGCACCCCGTATATCCACAAACTAGCCCGCTGGGGCACGGAGCTGCACGACCGCTTCATGCTGCCGCATTTCATCTGGGAGGACTTCCGCGACGTGCTGTTCGAGATGCGTCAGGCGGGCTTTCCGTTTCAGGAAGCGTGGTTCGCACCGCATTACGAGTTCCGTTTCCCGGCCTACGGCGCCGTGGCGCCGCGGGGTGTGCAGCTGGAATTGCGACATGCGTTGGAGCCGTGGCACGTCCTGGGCGAGGAAGCAGTCGTCGGCGCCGCCGCCCGCTACGTCGATTCTTCGGTGGAACGCATGCAGGTGAAAGCCACCGGCCTGACCGACGGCCGGCACGTCGTCGCCTGCAACGGCCGGCGTGTGCCGCTGCATCCCACCGGCGTCAACGGCGAATTTGTGGCCGGGGTGCGCTATCGCGCCTGGCAGCCGCCGTCTTGCCTGCACCCGACGATTCCGGTGCATTCACCGCTGGTTTTTGATATTGTCGATTCGTGGATGGGGCGATCGCTGGGCGGCTGCACCTACCACGTCGCTCATCCCGGCGGCCGGGCCTTCGAGACGCGGCCGGTGAACGCCAATGAAGCGGAGGGCCGGCGGGCGGCGCGCTTCGTCGCCTTCGGCCATACGCCAGGCCGCGTAGCGTCGCCGCCGGAGGAGCGCAGTCCGGAACGGCCGCTGACCTTGGACCTGCGGCAAGCGGCCGGCGAAACGCCAGCGGCGCCGCGAATGGCGACAGTTCGCCTCGCAGCGCCAACGGCCGATAGTGAGCCGCTTCTTGCCGACCAGGGCAGGGAGCGCGGCGCGTGAGCCGGCGGCCGCTTCGTCTTCCAAGAAACGCCCCAGGCGCCGTATGCTTGGGGCCTTAACGGCAATCCGCGGCCCCTCCAAATAGGAAGTATGAACTCTCCCCCGCCGACGTTGGTCGACCTGCCGGCCGGCGTCTTCCGATACGCCGCCGACCTTTCGGCGCCGCACGACGAGATGCGGGGCGCCGACGGCGAGGTACGGCCGGCGTGGCGCGGGTTCCTTGCCGCGCTGGACCGTCTCGGCCTGCCCGAGATGACGCGCCGCTGGGACGAAGCCCGTCAGCTGATTCGCGAACACGGCGTCACTTACAATGTCTATGGCGACCCGCGCGGCGTGGGCCGCCCCTGGGCGCTCGACTCCATTCCCCTGCTTCTCTCCTCCGCGGATTATGCGGGTCTTGAATCCGGCCTTGTCCAGCGCGCCCGCCTGCTCGAGGCGATCCTCGACGACCTGTACGGTCCGCAGCGTCTATTGCTTGACGGACTTCTGCCCCCGGAATTGGTCTTTGAGCATCCGGGGTTTCTGCGGCCCTGTCACGGCGCCCGGCCGGCAGGGGGTCGGCGGCTCGTCTTGTACGCCGCCAACCTCGGCCGCTCGCAGGAGGGCCGATTCTGGGTTCTCGGCGACCGAACCCAGGCGCCGTCGGGCGCCGGCTATGCGCTGGAAAATCGGCTCGTCCTGTCCCGCGTCTTGCCCGACGTCTTCCGCGACTGCCAGGTGGAGCGGCTGGCCCAATTCTTCCACACGCTCCGCGAAACGGTGCGCGCCATCGCCCCCGACCATCGCGACAACCCGCGCATCGTACTGCTCACGCCGGGGCCGTACAACGAAACGTATTTCGAGCACGCTTTCCTGGCCCAGTATCTTGGCTACGCCCTGGTCGAAGGCGGCGATTTAACGGTGCGCGGCGACCGCGTTTATCTCAAAATGCTCGGCGGCCTACAGCCGGTGGACGTGATCCTGCGCCGCATGGACGACGACTATTGCGATCCACTGGAACTGCGCGGCGACTCTTTCCTGGGCGTGCCTGGCCTGGTTCAGGCGGCGCGGGCGGGCCATGTGGCCCTGGCCAATTCGCTCGGCAGCGGCCTGGTCGAGACGCCGGCGCTGTTGGCTTTCCTGCCGGCCCTGTGCCGGCGGCTGCTCGGCGAAGAGCTGCGCATGCCGTCCGTCCCGACGTGGTGGTGCGGCGACGCCAAGAGCCGCGACCACGTCCTGGCCAACCTGCGGCGGTTCGTCGTCAAACCTACGCTCCCCCCGTCCGGCGCTGCCGTCGCCAGCGGAGGCGGACTGGAGTGGGGAGGCGAGCCGGTGTTCGGCGAACGGCTGTCGCGGGAGGAGCTTCAGGAGTTGGCGGATCGCATTCGGGCGCGGCCGCGCGATTTCGTGGGTCAGGAATTGCTGGCGCTTTCCACCACGCCGGTGCTGGCGGACGGCCGGCTCCAACCGCGGCGCTTCCTTTTCCGCTCCTTTTTGACAGCGACGAAGGATTCGTTCGCGGCCATGCCGGGCGGGTTGACGCGCACGGCGGCGGCTGGCGATCCGCTGGTCGTCTCCATGCAGCAGGGCGGCGGCAGCAAGGATGCGTGGGTGCTCTCTGACGGCCCTGTCAGCCATTTCAGTTTGCTCCCATCGTCGGCACGGCCGGTGGAGCTGAGCCGAGCGGGCGGCGACCTGCCCAGCCGAACGGCGGACAATCTCTTTTGGCTAGGCCGCTATGTCGAGCGAGCCGAAGGCTGCGTCCGTCTCCTGCGCGGCATCCTCGTGCGGCTGACCGAAAAGGCAGGGTTGGCGGAAGCGCTGGAGCTGCCGGCCTTGCTCCGCGCCCTGACGCACCAGGGCGCGACCTATCCCGGCTTCGTCGGCGAAGGGGCTGACGCCCGCCTGGCCTTTCCGGAACCCGAACTGCGTTCGCTGATCTTCGATCCGGCTCGCACCGGCGCCCTGCACGGCACACTGACAGCCGTGCGCCGCATCGCCCGGATGGTCCGTGACCGTATCTCGCCGGACACTTGGCGCACGCTCAACCGGCTCAAGATTGACGGTGCGGCCGGGGCTGGAAGCGTTGGAAGCCCAGGCCAAACCGGCACGTTGAGCGATGTTCTCGATCTCCTGGAGCAACTGCTCGTCGCCCTCACCGCCTTCTCCGGCCTGGCGACCGAGAGCACGACGCGCGGCCAGGGCTGGCGTTTTCTCGAATTGGGCCGCCGGCTGGAGCGCTCCGTCCACACCATCAGTCTGATTCGCAGCACGCTGACGACGGCGGGCGGCAACGAGGGGCCGCTTCTGGAAGCCGTGCTGGAAGTGGCCGACAGTTCGATGACCTACCGCCGCCGCTATCTGGGCAGCTTGCAAACGGCGCCGGTGCTCGATCTGCTGGTGGCCGACGAAACCAATCCGCGCTCGCTCGCTTTCCAGCTGATCGCGCTGGCCGGCCATGTAATGAACCTGCCTCGCGACGCGGGATCGGCCCGCGACTCGCCGGAGCATCGGCTCGTGGCTTCGGCCCTTGGCGACGTGCGCTTGGCCGATCTCGACGCCCTGGCGCTTCCCAACGAGGACGGCGACCGCGATCGGCTCGACGATTTGCTGGGCCGGCTGGCCGGCCACTTCCCGGCTCTTTCCGATGTGCTGTCGCATCACTATTTGACGCACGTTCAGGCCGCCCGGCAGCTGAGCGGTCCCTCGTTCGGCGAGGCGATATGAAATACACGGTGCGGCACACGACCACCTATCGGTACAGCAAGCCGGTCTCGCTGGGCCACAATATCGTCCATCTGGCGCCGCGCTCAACCAACCGTCAAAAGTGCTTCCGCAGTGAAATTGAGGTCAAGCCGGTCCCGGCCTTGATTCGAGAGGAAACCGATTATTTCGGCAACCGGGCGACCTACTTCGCCATTGAAGAGCCGCACGATCTTCTGATGGTAAAGGCGCTCAGCAGTGTCGAGGTCGCGCCGACGGCGACGCCGGACCCTGCAACGACCCCGGCCTGGGAATCGGTCTGCACGATCCTGGTAGATGGTCGCAGCCCGGAAGGACTGGAGGCGCGGCAGTTCGTTTTCGATTCACCCTACGTTCGCGCGAGCGCTGAGCTGGCCGGTTACGCAGCGCCCAGCTTTCCGCCGGGCCGGCCGCTTCTGGCCGCGGCGCTCGATTTGATGCGTCGCATCCACGCCGACTTCCGCTACGACCCGCGGGCCACGACGCTGACCACGCCGCTGCCTGAAGTAATGTCCCACAAGCGCGGCGTCTGTCAGGATTTCGCGCATTTGCAGATCGGTTGTCTGCGCTCCTTGAGATTGGCCGCCCGTTACGTCAGCGGCTACCTCCGCACGACGCCGCCGCCCGGCCGGCCGCGGCTTATCGGCGCCGACGCCTCCCACGCTTGGTTGTCGGTCTGGTGTCCCGGCTGCGGCTGGCTCGACCTCGATCCGACCAACTCTCAGGCGCCCTCCGAAGGACACATCCTTGTAGCCTGGGGCCGCGATTACGACGATGTCAGCCCTATCAAGGGCGTTAATCTCGGCGGCGGTCGTCATTCCATGACCGTCGAAGTGGATGTGGCATCGGACGATCCGGAATAAACCGCTGCGCAAGGCCCCCGCCGGCCGACGTTCTCCTGCAGTGAAAACGAGGGAAGCGGCGCAGGTCTGCTTTCCCCAATTCCCCATTCTTACTTCAGGAGAGTTGCATGAGCGAAAGGTTGACGCGCCGCGCGGCCCTGGGCGCCATTGGAACGACGGGTCTGGCCGCCCTGGCCGCCACGGCGTTCTTGCCGTCAAAGGCCGCCGCCGGCGAGCATCCCCATCTTCATCGGGTTCTCGAAGAATTGCGCGCCGCCAAGGACGAGCTGGAAAACACCGAGCATCGTTTCGGCGGACACAAGCGGGAGGCCATCGAGGCCATCCGCGTCGCCATCGATCAGGTCAAGATCTGCATCGACAACGAGTGAGCCGCCCGAGAACGATCGGTCCGGTGCGCCGATGGAGCGCACCGGGCCGATTATGCTTCGGTGCGAGAAAAAGGCAAGCCACAGCTACGAGTGCTCCGCAGCGAATTCAGCTTCAGATAGGTTGCGAAGGCGCGTCTCCACATCCCCTTGAATCGCACCAGCTGTCGTCGTGGCCCTTGTTCAGCCGCCCCGTTAAAGGCAATCGGCGGATTCTGCATGCTTTTTGTTTCAGCTGCATGTCAGCTGCTGCGCGGCGAGCCATTATGGCGCCGTGGTTGCTTCGCTTCAGCTCGCCGGACGCGTCTCGCCCTATGGGCTGGGACAGGACAAGCCCCGCCGTGTGACATGCTTTATGGACCGTCCCTCATTGCAAGGCTGTAGCCATGGCCCTACGTGCTAGCTGGGAAGGCGTCCTGCGTCTCAATCTCGTTTCCGTACCGGTGAAGCCTGGATTTCCCAGATGATTCGGTCGTTTCGGCATGGGGTTTGCGCATTTTCCCCGGGAAATCCAGCGTTTCCGACGACTTCCTGCCGAAATGACCGGGGAACTCAATGGGTGACAGCCAAAACGACACCGTCCGCGTCGAGTTCGACCGCCAAATCAAGCTGGGGTTCCACGGGTCCACCGTCACCAGTGACGCCGGACTCCTCGCCTACCGTGAACTCGACGATGCCCTCGGGCTGACCCGCACAGCGGCGACCGGCCTGCACGACACCCGCACCGGACAGAACACGCAGCACAGCCTGCTTGCTCTCCTCCGCCAGTCGATCTACAGCCGGCTGGCCGGCTGCGAGGATGTCAACGACGCCGAACGCCTCTGCCTCGATCCCGCGATGCGGATCGTGGTCGGTGGCCGCGCCAAAGACAACCAGGCCGCTTCCACCAGCGAGATGGCGCGCTTCGAGACCGAGACGCTGAGTACCAAGGAGAACCTCAAGTACCTGATGGACCTCTCCGGCCAGTGGATCGACCAGGCCCATCTGCACCGCAAACTCACGAAGCTCATCCTGGACATGGACAGTTCCGTCAGCGAGACCTACGGCCATCAGGAGGGCAGCGCCTACAACGGCTACTTCGCCTGTACCTGTTACCACCCGCTGTTCCTCTTCAACCAGTTCGGCGACCTGGAGCGCGTCCTGCTCCGCAGGGGCAACCGTGGCAGTGCCAAGTATTGGCGGCGGGTGCTGCTGCCGGTGATCGAACGCTACCGGGGCCTCGACATCCCCAAGTTCTTCCGGGGTGACGCGGCGTTCGCCGGCCCGAAACTGCTGCGCTTGCTGGAGCGGGAGGGCTTCCGCTACGCCATCCGGATCAAGGCCAACGCCGTGCTGGAGCGGACGATCGCCCCGCTGCTGAAGCGGCCCGTGGGCCGGCCGTCGCGCAAGCCCAAGGTCTTCTACCACAGCTTCCGCTACCGGGCCGGGTCGTGGGAGTGTGCCCGCCGCGTGGTGGTCAAGGTGGAGTGGCACGCGGGCGAGCTGTTCCCCCGCGTCGGCTTCATCGTCACCAACCTGAAATGGCGCGCGAAGAAGGTCGTCCGCTTCTACAACCGGCGGAGTACGGCGGAGCAGTGGATAAAAGAGGGCAAGAATGCGGTGAAGTGGACGAAGCTGTCGTGCCGGCGGTTCAAGCACAACGCAGCGCGACTGCACTTGTTCGCCCTGGCCTACAACCTGGCGAAATCTCTGCGGCAGTTGGCGCTACCGCGGTCGATCCGCAGCTGGAACTTGACCACCTTACGCGAGAAGCTGGTGAAGATCGGGGCCAAGGTGGTGGCGCACTCCAAGTACGTCATCTTCCAGTTGGCGGAAGCGGCCGTTCCCCGTCAGCTCTTCGCAGCGATTCTGAAACGGATCGGCCGGCTGCGGCTGGCGTGTGCGTCGGGGTGAGGTTCACCGCGCTGGACAAAGCGACTCGAACGTCGTCGCCATGCGTCCGTGGTGCGCCGCGCGCGCCGATTTCGGAGGATGAGCCGAGGAAGGTGCGTCTCGGGGGGGGCTTCAGGCCGCGGCGGGGTGGGCAGCGGCAGCGTTTTACGGAGAAAATCCTTGCAATCGCACCTTGGCGTCGATAGCTTCAGCCATTGGCGTCGTGGCCGCGCCCTGGAGGCGGGCCATCTGGGAAAGATCGGGGTAGGACGAGCGGAACTTCGCGCCGGTGACGAGGATCGCGACCTCCCGCACCGGGCCCGGCAGCGATGGCGACACCGACACCGCCAACGTCAACTCCCAGATCGGTTTGCCGAATTTCGGCCTTGCGCTGTACGATACAGAGTTGGAACCAGAGGTCACCCTTGGATGCGGCTGCCACCTCCTCGATCGAGGCATTCGAGGCAGTCGCCAGCACGAAGAGAATGCCCGCCCTCTCGGCCGCGTGGGCGAGCAAAATGTCGCCCTTCGGCCAAAGCGCGGGGAGCCGGTCCGCTGAGCTTTCGTGTTCGAACTCGCCCGGAAGCTGTCGTTATTAATATTCCTGTCCAAAAGAATAGGAGTCCTGTCTTGTCGAAGAAACTGCAAGGGCAAGTTGCCGTGGTCACGGGTGCATCGAAGGGCATCGGAGCGGCGATTGCCGTGGATTTGGCGGCGGCCGGCGCAGCGGTCGTGGTCAATTACGCCAGCAGCAAGGCCGGCGCGGAGGCGGTCGTCCAGCGCATCCGGAAAGCGGACGGGAAAGCCGTCGCCGTGCAGGCCGACGTCTCCAAGCCCGACGACATTCGCCGCCTCTTCGCCGAGACGAAAAAGGCGTTCGGCAAGCTCGACATCCTCGTGAACAACGCCGGCACCTATGAGTTTGCCCCGTTGGAGGCGATCAGTGCCGAGCACTTTCACAAGCACTTTGACCTCAACGTGCTGGGACTGTTGTTGACGACGCAGGAAGCCGTCAAGCATTTCGGTCCCTCCGGTGGCAGCATCGTCAACCTCAGCTCGATCGCCGCCACGTCGGCACCACCGACCACCTCGGTGTACAGCGGCACCAAGGCGGCCGTGAACGCGATCACCCGCTGCCTGGCCCAGGAACTGGGGCCGCGCAAAATCCGTGTCAACGCCATCAGCCCCGGGGTCGTCGAAACCGAGGGCCTGGACGCCGCCGGCATCTCCGGCAGCGATTTCCAAAGGCAGATGGAGGCGCAAACCCCGCTCGGCCGGATCGGCCGCCCGCAGGACGTCGCGCCCGTGGCGGTGTTCCTGGCATCTCCCGAATCCGCTTGGATTACGGGGGAAAATCTTTACGTCTCGGGGGGGCTGCGTTGAGATCTTGTCTATGAGATTGGAAAGTCCAACCAAACATCTTTACAAGAGGACTCAATCATGACGAACAGAGAAGCCGGAATCAATGTAGTCCGCGAAATGATGGGCGACCAGGCGGCCGCAAAACTCAGCGCTTCCGCTGGATCAAACACCTTCGGCGCCACGATCGCTGCCTACGCGGTCGACCAGGTCTTTGCGGATATTTGGACTCGTCCCGGTCTGGACAGGCGCTCTCGCAGCCTAGTTTCGATGTCCGTCATGATTGCCATGCGTCAGCCCCATGAATTCGCCATCCACATGCGGGCCGGGCTCAATAACGGCCTCACATTGAAAGAAATCGAGGAAGTTCTCATCCAGGCGCTGCCATACGTTGGCTATCCTGCCATCGCAACAGCACTGGCTGCTGCTGCCGAGGTTATCAAGGAGCATGGTCTGGACGTCG
>DATKHW010000189.1:0-2222 GCA_035546275.1 Gemmataceae bacterium | reverse complement strand
TTCGAGCGCCAGGAAGGCGCTATCGCCGCGCTGTCCTTATCTCCCGACAGGCGGCTGCTCGCTTCCTGCACGTGCGGGTGGGGGTTCGGAGAAAGATCCGAGATCGGTGATGACGACTACGGCGGCCATAGGGTCCACCTTTGGGACATGGGTTCCGGCCGGAAGGTTGCTCGAAATCAAGGGCCACAAGGGCGGGGTTCGCTCCGTCGTTTATGCGCCGGACGGCCGCAGCTTGTTGTCGGGCGGCGAAGACAAAACGATCTGTATGTGGGAGGTGTACACCGGCAAGCAGCTCATGTGTTGGGAAATGAAGCAAGTGGTCAACCAAGTTGCCATTTCACCCGACGGCACGAGGATAGCGGCCGTGCTGGACGACGGCTCTGTGACTTGCTTCGCCCTGAACACCGCGTCGGATAAGCCAGCGCAGACAATTTCTGACAAAGATCTTGAGAATCGCTGGGCCGACTTGTCCGGCGACGGCGGGGAGCGGGCTTACGCTTCAGTGCAGGTCTTGTCACAAGCCGCCGACGCGGCCTCCTTCTTCCTGGGGAAACGGCTGCGGCCCGCTCCTCCTCTATCCCAAGTAATCGCCGAGTTGGACGCCGACGACTTCGATCGCCGCGAAGCCGCTTCAAAGGAATTGGCCGCCGCAGGCCCAGGGATCGAACCCGTCCTCCGCAAGACGCTGGAAAACCACCCGTCCGAGGAGGTCCGCTCGCGCATTGAGAAGGTGCTCAAGCACATCGACGAATGGATCGTCACCGACCCCGACGCGCTGCGCGCCCTCCGCGCCATTTGGGTTCTGGAGCGGATCGGCACGCCCGAGGCGCGGGCCGTCCTCCAAGACCTGGCCAAGGGCGCGCCGGAAGTCCGCCAGACCCAGGAAGCCAAGGCCGCCCTCGACTTCCTCGACAAACGCGCCGCCGCCAAACCCTGATCCCCCGCCCCGCCCGCCTCGCCGTCCACGCCGCCGTCGGGGTCTTCTCCCGAACGATCGCCGGAGCCGCCGTCTTCCCTCCTCCGGACGCATTTTGGGGCGCCCAGATGCCCCCTCCGTATGGTATAAATGGCTCCCGCGGACGCAGCCCGCGGCGGCTGCGCGGCGATGGAAAACGGAGGTCCTCCGGAGGAAAAGCGGCGGCACCCGACGATGCCCAGCAGCGTCGATGAGCGTCAGGGCGCCACACCCCAGGCGCGCAGCGTGTCGGTCTGACGGTCTGACGGTCCGACGGCGCCGAGCCGCTTGAGGGGCTAGCGGGAGGCGAAAAAAGGGCCGGGGATAACCCGATCGCAGTTCCCATTGAATGCGGGAGGGCAAAGGGATATAATGGATTATTATAGGATGACACTACAAAATCTCCTTTCGCTTCCACCGCGATGCCGCAGCAGAGGCCGCCGACCGTCTCTCATGGACATCTCGCCCCGCTGCGTTACCATGAACCCATGAAACCCTGCATCAGCGAAGCGACCTCCCTGCCCGGCCTGTTCGCCGCCGACGTGGAAGCCTTCGCCGAAGCCGGGTGCCGCGCCCTCGAAGTCTGGCTGACGAAGCTGGAGACGCACCTCGAAGCCCACTCCGCCGCCGACACGCGGCAGCTGCTCGACCAGCACGGCATGAACCTCGCCGCCGCTTCCTACCAGGGCGGGCTGCTCCTCTCCCAAGGCGAACAGCGCAAGGCCCACTACGACCATTTCCGCCGCCGGCTCGATCTGTGCCAGACCTTCGGCATTCCCACGCTGCTCGTCGTGGCGGATTTCGCCGGCAAGGTGGACGGGACGGCCCTGGAAAGAGCGGTGGTTTCGCTGAAACAGGCGGCCCAGTGGGCGGCGGGATTCGGCGTGCGGCTGGCGCTGGAATTCCGCGGCACGGCCACGTTCTGCTCCAGCCTCGATACGGCGCTGTCGCTCATCGGGGCGTGCAGCGAGCCGAACGTCGGCGTCAACCTCGACGTGTTCCATTACTACACCGGTCCGAGCAAATTCGACGACCTGGCCCTGCTGACACGGGACAACCTGGCCTTTGTGCAGGTGTGCGACCTGGCCGGCGTGCCGCGCGAGGTCGCCACGGACGCCGACCGGATTCTGCCGGGCGAAGGGGATTTTCGTCTCGATCCGATTTTGCAACATTTGCGTGGCATCAGCTATGATGGTTATGTATCCTTGGAAATGATGAACCCCGTGCTGTGGCGGGCGCCCGCTGCACAGCTGGCCGAGCTGGGAAT
>DATKHW010000188.1:0-3685 GCA_035546275.1 Gemmataceae bacterium | reverse complement strand
CCCTTGCCGACCAGGGCCTGAAAGGCGGCTTCGTGGTTCTTGAACGCATCGCTGTCCGGCGGGGCGAAGACCTTCGGCATCTTTTCCAGCAGCTTCTTGTTGTGGTCGCTGTCCCACGGCTCGTCGAGGTGGAACTGCTGGTACAGCTCGTTTTGCTCGAGATACGGCAGGAGCATCACGCGCCAGCTCAGCAACGGCTTGCCGTCCTTGTCGTAGATCGCCGGCTTGGGAAAAGCCCCGTTGGCGTCGTGATAGTTGTGTACGGCAAGGCCGAGCTGCTTCAGGTCGTTGACCATCGTCGCTCGCCTAGCGGCGTCTCGGACGTTGTCAACGGCGTCAGCTCCATCCTTCGGTGGATCGGTCTTGTCCGCAGCGCGGCCGTCCGGCCGCATCGCCAGAAACAGGGCGGCGACCGTCAGGGCGATGCAAATCGCGGACCTGGCGACGATCGACAGCAGGCGGGTGCGTTGGGTCATGGCAGTCCTTTCGACATGGAGGGGGATCAGCGCCCTTACAGTGCCGCAGGCGCGGCGGCATGTCAAACGAAAACTTCAGCTGGCGCCCCTTTTTCCGCTTTTTGGCCAATAGCTAATAGCTGTTAGCTCGTAGCTGGGACTTTTCCATCAAACGACTGGTCGCAAGGCTGGTTCTTCACGCCCGCAGCGCCCGCAGCAAGCCCTCCGCCTTGTGCAGCGTCTCGGCGTATTCATCCTCCGGGCCGGAGTCCGCCACGATGCCGCCGCCGACGGGGAACTGCATCCAGCCGCGGCCGACCGTGAATGTGCGGATCAGGATGTTCGTATCCATCGCCCCATTGAAGCCGATGTAGCCGAGGCTGCCGCAATAGGGGCCGCGGGCCGTCGGCTCCAGCTCCGCGATTATTTCCATCGCCCGCACCTTGGGCGCCCCCGTCACCGAACCGCCGGGGAACGCCGCTCGCAGCAGGTCCACCGCCGTCAATCCCGGCCGCAGCCGGCCGCGCACCTCGGATACGAGATGATGCACATATTCAAACGTTTCCAGCCTGCACACCGCCGGCACGTCGATTGAGCCATAGGAGCAGACGCGCCCAAGGTCGTTGCGCAGGAGGTCCACGATCATAATGTTTTCGGCCCGATCCTTGGCGGAGCGCAAAAGATCGTCGATCTGCCGACGGTCCTCTTCCGGCGTGACGCCGCGTGGCCGGGTGCCCTTGATGGGGCGCGTCTCGACTTCGCCGTTCTCGACATGGAGGAATCGCTCCGGCGAGGCGCTGACGATCACGAAATCGTCCATCTTGAAATAGCCGGCGAAAGGGGCGGGGTTGACCTCGCGCAGCCGGCGATACAGTTCCACTGGATGGACGTCGGCGAGATGCAGCAGGCGCTGCGACAGATTGACCTGATAGCAGTCGCCGGCGTGGATGTATTGGACGACTCGCCGCACCGCTTCCAGATAGCCGTCGCGGGTAAAATTACTGGAGACGCCCGGGAAACCGCGAACAGGGAAACCGAGCGCGGGAGCAAGAGCGTCAGTCTGGCGCTGCTCGCGGGGGAGCGGCGCGGCCGGCCGGGCCAGGATTCTCCTGAGAATCTTAATTTTGTCCCAGGCATTGCTGCGCCGCCGCGCCGGATCCGTCGCCGGCAGTCCCGTCGATATGATCCATGCCCGCCGCTCCCCATGATCGAAGGCGACGACCCAATCGTAGAAGCCGAGCTCCATGGCGGGCGTCCGGAAATCATCGCGCCGGGGCTGGGGCAACCGCTCGATGAAATGGCCGAGATCGTAGCCGAACAACCCGGCCGCGCCGCCTTGGAACGGAGGCAAGCCGCGAACCGTCTCTGTTCGCCAGTGGTTCAGGCAATCGTGGAGGGCGGAAAACGGATCGCCCTCCCGCGGCCCTACTTCATTGTCCCACACCTGCCGGCCGGTCGCGCCCAACCGGAAGAAGGGGTTGGCGGTCAGGAACGAGCAGCGTCCCAGGCCGGATCGCCTATCGGCGCTGTCGAAGAACAACGCATATGGCAGGCAGGAGATTCTTTGAAATGCTTCCCACGGGTCGGGCGCCGGCGTCAATTCCTCGACCAGCGGCCGGATCGGCTCGGCTTCACGGGGTGGGTTCCTCATGCGACGGCTTTCGCTCTGGCTTCGGCGTTCCGGGTTCCGCTTTGTGCATTTTACCCTGATGACTTTCTTCCGGCACGGTGAGGAAACCCCAGCGAAGCGCCTGGTCCTGAACGTAGTTCTTGCCCAGCGTCAGCGCCGTCGCCGCCTTGGCCATCTCCCAGCCGAGGTAAAAGGCGTGGGACGCATCCACCGGGTCGCGTCGTTGCAGCTCCGCGAACAGCGCGAACGGGTCGCCGCCCTCCAAATGCATCTTGTCGTTTAAGACATGCAACCGTCCCTCCTCCGCGAACAGCCGATAATTGCGGTCGGCAACGCGCGCCGCCAGATCGGCCAGCACTGCCGGTCCGTGGACCCGTAATTTCGGATCGCGCAGCAGCACCAGGTCCTGTTCCAGGTGCTTCGGCGGAACGCGCCGCGTCACGGCGTAATGGACGAGCCGACGGGCCAGGTCCAGCTCGCGGACGCAGCTGCGGCACCAGTTGATGACCTGCGTCGTCAGCACGCTGCGCACGCCGATTTCCTGGCAGAATCCGAGCAGCAGCACGTTCAGCCCCGCCGAATCCGCGTCGGTCAACTCCGTCAGGTTGCCGACGCCCATCATCATCTCGGCGCTGGGATAGCGCCGCCGCACCTCCAAATAGCGCCCCAGCGACTCCGCAAAACCGAAGCCGATCGGCTCGATCACCGGATCGATGCGAAACGGCACGCCCCAACCGGTCAGCGCTTCGATGGTGCGATCCAGGCCTGCCAGCGTCGCCGGGTCGTCGGGCACAGCCGCCACCTCGCAGCCCCAGGAACGAGCGGCCGCGACGTTGCCGCCGTTGACGCTCAGCACTAGCTCGGCGCCGACTCTCACCGCCGCCTCGACTTCGGCGGGCTGAAAGCTGTCGATGGAGACGCGCATCCCCTCGTCGCGCAGCGCTTTTACCGCGTCGCCGACGCCGTTCCAGGCGTCGCCGGGATCGCAGCCGACGTCGATGAGGTCGGCCCCGGCGGATTGCAGGGCCTGGGCCTGAGCTAGCAGCTCTGCAAGCGGCAATCGCGGTGCATGGTTGATTTCCGCGAGAATGGCGATGTCGTAAGCCCCGTAATCGTCGGCAATGCTCGGCGCATGGAAGAAATCAGGCAGGTCGCGCAGGTCCTTGGGGCCGCGCTCCACCGCGGCCGGCGAGAGTGCCTGCACCGGGGCCAGGTCGCCGGAACAGAGGCCCGGCAGCACCACCCGATCGACGCCCTCCGGCACGGATAAATGGCGGGCGATCCACGGCGTCGCGGCTAGCGCTGCGACGGTGATAGGCAGCACGGCCAGTTCGTAGTCGAAGCCAGCCCGCGGCGCCAGCTCGGCGAGGGTGCGTCGCAGGGCCGTTTCGGCCAGCTTGCCCGTCACAAAGAGCAGCCGGGGACGTGCCATGTGTTCAGGATACCCAAGCCAGCCGCGGTTGGCGCGGCTGGAATCCATCAGCAGAGCCTGTGTACGCCCTTGGCGGCGCGCGGGTTGGACTGCCGCTGGTGCATCGCTATACCTTCATGTAGGATAATCGTTTCGCTTGCGGGAACGAACCTCGCCGGGCGTCGAGCG
>DATKHW010000187.1:0-5814 GCA_035546275.1 Gemmataceae bacterium | reverse complement strand
CCCAGGGCGACCACCTGCACCGCTGGTACTCGGCCGACGTCATTCTGCCGGCGGTGAAAGACCATAATCCTCTTATCGGAACTTGTCTCGACACGGGCCACCTGATCCGCGCGGCCCAGCTTGGCAAGAAGCTCGACCCGGTGGAGGAGGTCCGCAAGATGGGCGCCCGCAATTTCGGCATCCACCTCAAGGACTGGGACAACGACTCCAAGCCGCCGCATGAGGTCATCGCCGGCCAGGGCGTACTGGATATCCCGGGTCTGCTTCAGGCGCTGCGCGACGTCAAGTTCCACGGCATGATCAGCATCGAGTACGAGGCCAAGGAGGAGGAGCCGTCGGACGACGTGCGGGCCGACATCGCGGCCGTCAAAGCCGCGGTCAAGAAAATCGGCTGAGCAGGGCAGGGGAGGGCGGCGACGCCGACCTCTGCCACGGGCGAACAGGACAATAACGCCGTTATCGGAACCGGGACCGTATTGTGACGGCGCGCCAATTCCGCATACAATACATCGACCGCATAACGGTGGGCGCGGCGCGAACCGCTTCGGTTCGCCGCGCCCGTTTCTCTCTCCCCTCGGCAGCGCGGCGGAGCGGCCATGACGCCCGAGCAGATCACGGACCTGCGTCGTCAGAAATACAACGCTGCCGTGGTGCGGCTGAACAAGGTCCATCCGGACCTGATGGTGCTGCGCGTGCGGCCGGATTTCGCCTTGCCGGCGCACAAGCCGGGTCAGTACAGCGTTCTCGGTCTCGGATTCTGGGAGCCGCGAATGCCCGGCTGCCAGGACGAGGCTTCCATTCCCGATGAAACGCGCCTGGCGCGCCGGTCCTATTCCATCAGCTGCTCGGTGCTCGACGACCGCGGCGAGTTGCTCGACCCGGCCGCGACCGACTGGATCGAATTCTACGTGGTGCTGGTGCGGAAAACCGAGCGGGGCGAGGCGCCGGTGCTGACGCCGCGATTGTTTATGCTGCGCGAAGCGAACCGGCTCTACTTGGGGGAAAAGATAACCGGCGCTTTCACGCTCGACCCGGTCAAGCCGAACGACGCCGTCGTGTTCCTCTCGACAGGGACCGGCGAGGCGCCGCACAATTACATGCTGTGGGACCTGCTGCGGCGCGGCCACGCCGGCCCGATTCTGTCGGCCTGCTGCGTGCGCTACGGCAAGGACCTGGCCTACCGGGCGGTTCATGAGGAGCTGATGCGCCGTTATCCCCACTACCAGTACCAGGGCCTGACGACGCGGGAGGCGTCCAACGCCGGAAACAAGATCTACATTCAGGACCTGATAACGAGCGGCCAGCTGGAACTCAAGCTCGGCCGACCTCTTGATCCGGCGCGAACGCACGTCTTCTTGTGCGGCAATCCCAAGATGATCGGCGTCCCGGAGAAGAATCGAGAAACAGGCGCCCGCGTCTATCCACAGCCGCCCGGCGTGATTGAGCTTCTGGAGAAACGCGGCTTCCAGGCGGACCAGGCCAACATCAAGTTCAAGGGCAACATTCACTGCGAGGAATACTGGTGAAAGAGGTCACGGGACGTGGATCAGGGGTCTGTCGATTGCTGACCCCCGGCCCCTGACCCCTGACCCCTCGGAGGGTGGACGTGGCGGACGAGGTGATCGGCGGCTATCGGCTGCTCAAGCACATGGTGACGGGACAGACCAGTCAGGTCTGGGAGGTCCGAGACGGCAGCGGCCGGCATTTCGCGATGAAGTTGCTGCTGCCCGAAAAGGCGGCCGACGCTGCGTACCGCCGGTTCTTGCTGCACGAAGCCAACGTCGGCAAGGAGCTGGCCCATCCCAACATCATCCGCATCGTGACCGTCGGCAAGGACGCTCACAACCCTTATTTCGTGATGGAGTTTTTTCCCGCCGGCAACCTCAAGCTGCGGATCATGCGTAAAGAAACCGATTTTATCCGCGAGAAGGCCCAAGACATCCTCAAACAAGCGGCCACCGGATTGGCGTTCATGAACGCCAAGGGTTGGGTGCATCGCGACGTGAAGCCGGACAACATGCTCGTCAACAGCGCCGGCGAGCTGAAGCTGATCGACTTCGCTCTCGCCCAGCGCATTCCCACCGGGTTCGCCAAGATGTTTCATACCAAAAGCACGCCCCAGGGGACGCGGAGCTACATGTCGCCGGAGCAAATTCGCGGCCAGGCCCTGGACGCCCGGGCCGACGTCTACAGCTTCGCCGCCAGCGCCTTTGAGTTGACGACGGGCCGGCCGCCTTTCCGCGCCTCGAGCAACCAGGAGCTGCTGAACAAGCACATCAAGGAGAAGCCGGTCGCACCGACGTACTACAACGCGGACGTGACCAAGGAGTTCGGCGACCTGGTGGTGCGGATGCTGGCCAAGAAGAAGGAAGAACGGCCGCACGATTTCCACGAAGTGCTAATGGCAATGCGGACTATGAAGGTCTTTAAGAGCGCCGAAAACGCGCCGCGTTCGGAACCAAGCTGACGGCGGCGGCGCCCAAGGGAGGACGCGCGAATGGCGCCGAACGATTATCTGCCGTTCGAGAAGCCCATTTATGAGATGGAAGAACTCCTGTCTCGGCTGGAGTCCGCCAGCGGCGGTCAGGCCGGCGGAGTGGAGGAGATTCGCCGCATCCGCCGGGAGCTGGTCAACCTCAAGAAGCGCATCTACGGCAACCTGACGCCGTGGCAAACGGTTCAGGTGGCGCGCCACAAGAATCGGCCGCAATTGATGGACTATGTCGAGCTGCTTTTCGAGAATTTCGTCGAACTGCACGGCGACCGCGCGATCGGCGACGACCGCGCGATGCGGACCGGCTTCGCACGGCTGGGCGACTTCCGGGTGCTGCTCATCGGCCATCAGAAGGGACGGACGCTGAAGGAAAGGACGGAATGCTTTTATGGGTGCGCTCACCCGGAGGGCTACCGCAAAGCGCTCAAGAACATGCGGCTGGCGGCGAAGTTCAAGCTGCCGGTCGTTTGCCTCATCGACACGCCCGGCGCTTTCCCCGGCATCGGCGCGGAGGAGCGCGGCCAGGCTCAGCTCATTGCGGTCAATCTCGTAGAGATGTCGCGCCTTGAGACGCCGATCATTTGCGTGGTGATCGGGGAGGGCGGGTCGGGCGGCGCCCTCGGCGTCGGCGTGGGCGATCGCGTGGCCATCCTGGAGCACGCCTACTATTCGGTCATCAGTCCGGAAGGCTGCGCCGGCATACTGTGGAAAACAGCCACCGAGACGACGAAACCGCTGGCGGCCGAGGCGCTGCGACTAACCGCCCGCGACCTGGCGAAGTTCGGCGTGGTGGACGATGTGATCCCGGAACCGCTGGGCGGCGCGCACCGCGATCAGCGTGAGACGGCCACGACGCTGAAAACGTACCTTCTTCGCTGCATCCGCGAGCTGCGGACCATGCCGATCAAAGAACTGATGGAAGCGCGGTACAAGAAGTTCCGGCGGATGGGCGTGTTCGAGGTGGACGCCTCGGCGAACGGCGCCGCCGGCAGGCAAACCTGACAGCCTGCGCACTCCGACCAGACCAGCATTCCGGTAAGCCGGCCACTGCCTTCCCAGGCTTGTTTTTGCCGGTGACATCTCACGCACAAAAAGAACATAAGAGCGATTATCGGATGTTCGAGCCAGGGCCGGGCGGCGCTCAAAGAATGTGCAGAACGCTGAGCCGAAACTGCAAACATCCGATAATGACCGTTATGTTTATTTGAGCCGCGATTTGATTCCCAGCCACATTTCCTTGCGGCGCCGAACCTTCGGCGTTACACTCAGGTCTGCGTTCTTCGAACGACACACCGCCAACCACCTAGCCTGATCCACGGCTGCGCGCCGGTCGGAGGCTCCGGATGATCCGCATACAATGCCCCGGCTGCAGCAAAAAGCTAGGCATTCCCGACACGATGGCAGGTCGCGTCGCCGCTTGCCCGCAGTGCAACCACCGCTTCCGCGTTCCCGCACCCAAGGACCCGCAACCCGAAGCGGAGGCCGACGAGGACCGCGTTGCTGCGTCGCCCCGGCCTGCCCCGCCGGCCAAGAAGCGTCGGCCGCCCCAAGAGGAAGAAGAAGGAATTGTCAAAGCGCCGCGGCGGCGCGCCAAGGACGAGGACGACGAAGGAGACGAACCACCGCGCCGAAGGCCAGAACCAGAGGACGTCGATGAAGACGCTCCCCGCCCCAAGAGGAGGAAGAAGAAGCGGCGGCGAAAGCAAGCAGCGATGTTCGGCGGCTTGTCCCCACTCATCATCGGGGCGATCGCCGTCGTCGGCGTTTGCCTGCTGCTGGGCGTAGTTTCCTTCTTTGTGCCCTTCCTCGCGCTGGTGCCGTTGGCGGTCGGAGGAACGCTGTCGGCCGTGGGCGGCGTCTGGTTCCTGATCGTGGCGTTCCAGGACGACGCCACGGCCGGCTTGCTCTGCATCTTCGTGCCCTTTTACTCTCTCTATTACCTCATCAGCCACTGGGACGAGGAGATGAAGCCCTTCTTGGTGCAATTGGCCGGCAGCATGATCTTCTCGCTGGGCTGGTGCGCCGGCGGCCCCGTTTTCTTCTTCCCAACGCCTACCGGCATCCGGCCCCGGGTTCATGCGGTGTGGCAGGCGGAGAAAAGCCCGCTTGCCCGTTGAGGGATCACGGCTTTAGCGCCGCCATGGGAGAGCGTCTGGAAGAAAAGGTGTCTGGAACTCTGAAATCACAGTTCCAGACACCTTTTCTTCCAGACGCTCGTAGCGCCGCCATGGGACTTGGCGGCGCGGATGTATTGGGGACGTCGCTCCAGCCAAATCATTGCGGCCCCGATTCTTCAGCGGTACACTGTGGTCTGCGTTCTCCATGCAGCAAGCCGCAACTGCCCAGCCCCTCTCCCTGGCTGTGGGCCGATCGGAGGCGCCCGGTGATCCGCTTGCAGTGCCCCGGATGCAGCAAGAAACTCGGCATCCCCACCACGATGGCCGGCCGGGTCGTCGCGTGTCCGCAGTGCAGCCACCGCTTCCGCGTTCCGGCGCGCGAGAAGCCGGAAGCCGACGGGGATGCGGACGAGCAGCACGTTGAGACCGTGGCGCTGCCCGCCAGCCCAACCAAGAAGCGGCGCACGGTCGAGGATCACGAGGAACAAGCGGAGGAAACCGAGGCGCCTGAACACGGGCTGGAAGGCGACGAGCCGCCCCCACGGCCACGGAAAAAGAAGAAACGCCGGCGGCCCCGTCCCGCGATTGGGACCCCAGGCCGGGGTCGCTTGCTCGTCCTGCTCGTATGCGCCGTCGTTCTGGGCATGCATATCGTAAGCCTGGTTACATATCTGGCGACGCCGGACCCGATGGAACTCGCCAAGCAGCAGGTCCGCGCGAGCATGGAGAAGATGGGCGGCAACCTGCCCAAGGACTTCGAGCAGAATTGGGAACGCGATATGGACAAGGCGCCCGGCGTCAAGGAGATGCAAGACGCGGCGCGCCGGGGCCAGTTGATTGGCTTGGCGGCGATGATCGGCGGCTTCGCATTGAGCGTCGTGCTGCTCACCTTTCTCTACCTGCGCCACAATTGGGCGCGCATGGTGCTTGGCGTGTTGTTCTTGATCGGCGCCGGGCTAGGGCTTCTGGGGATTGCTACCGGCGGTTTGGTGATTGTGGCCCTTTACCCCACAGGCGCCGCGATTCTAACCATTCTGGAGATGCTCGTTCGCGAAGCCGTAAGCCTGGGAGTCGGTCTTCTTCTCATTCTGTCGCCGAGCGTCATCGCTTACACATCGGAGCGGTGACATCGCCAGGACTTGCGAACGAACACAGTTCCCGAGGCAATTGGCCCGTTCCTGCGGCGTCCATCGCCGCAGGAAC
>DATKHW010000186.1:0-7390 GCA_035546275.1 Gemmataceae bacterium | reverse complement strand
TTGAGCCGGTCGCTCCCCTTCAGACCGCGCGCAACACCTTGTCCGGCCGCAGCACGCGCCTCTCGGCGTCCCACGCCGCCGTCGCCGCCAAGCGCCCCGCCTCGTCGAACACGGCCGCCTCGCCGCCCGAACCGGCCCCCTGCGCCAGTGAGATCGCCTGCCCCTGACAGAGCCGCCGGATTTCGCCGTCGGCCAGCTTCACGCGCGGCAGCTCCGCCACGGCTTCTTCCATCGGCCGCAGCCGCGATCGCGCCGCCGTCGCGTCCGCATCCAGCGGCACAGCGTCTTCCACGGCGAAGGGGCCGACGCGCGTGCGCCGCAGCGTCTGAACTAAGGCGCCGCAACCGAGCCGCTCGCCCAGGTCCCGCGCCAGCGAGCGAATATACGTCCCCTTGCCGCAGCGCACTTCCAGCTCCAACCGCGGATAGTCGCAGTTCAATACGTAAATGCAGTAAATTTGCACCTTTCGCGGCCGCAAATCGACTTCCTGGCCCTGACGTGCCAGGTCGTAGGCGCGTCGGCCGGCCGTCTTTGCTGCGGAGTACGCCGGCGGCGTCTGGTCGATCGCGCCGACAAAACTGCTCAGGGCCGCCGCGACCTCGGCGGCGGCCGGCGGCGTCGCCGAGGCGACCGGCGTTACGGTCCCGTCGGCGTCGTCCGTGTCGCTGCGGGCGCCGAGACGAAGGCCGGCCCGGTAGGTCTTGGCCATGCGCTGCACATACTCCGCCAGGCGCGTGGCGGCGCCCAGACAGAGGACGAGGACGCCGGTCGCCAGCGGATCGAGCGTGCCGGTGTGGCCGATGCGCGTGCGGCGCGGGAACCAGCGCAGGGCGCGATCCACGGCGTCGCGCGAGGTGACGCCGCCGGGCTTGTCCAGCACGAGCAGACCGTCAAGGGGTGAGGCATTCATGGGGGAAGGCAGCGTCTCTCCGGGGCGTCATGGCGCATCAACGACTAGCGACAGCGGCGATGCACGGCACGCTCCGCGAGAGGGACAACCGCTTGATCGCTTTTGGTTCAGTCGGGCGGCGCCTTCTTCGCCCCAGCCGCACGCTGTTAGGATAACCCAAAACCGCTCTTAGGCCGTGGCCGCGCGCGGCTGCAACGGCAGCGTCGAGCGCCCGCCTTCTTCGTCCGCCGGCGCCGGATGCGGCGATCCGACCAGCTCGACGTGCAGCTCCTCGGCCACGCGCAGGCAGCCCAACAGCAGCGCCTCCCGCGCCTCCGTTTCCTGATGGCTCGTCGTCACATCGAAATAGACTCCTATATGGATCTCAATGGAGGAAGTCGTCAGATCGTGGATCGCGATCTCGCACTGGTCCTTGCGCGTCCAGGTCAGCTGCAGCGCCATCCGCCGCAAGGCGTCCCGGAAAGCCGTGAGACGCTGCCGCGATGTGCCGTGGGCCACCGACAGCCGGCCGGTGAAGCGGCGGAAGCGGCGGCGGCCGAAGTTCGTGATGTTCATCGTCGTCAGATTGGAGTTCGGCACAACCATCAGTGTGTCGTCCACCGTCCGAATGCTCGTGCTGCGCAAACCGACCCGCTCGACCACGCCGAGGCCGTTTTCGCCGATCTGCACCGTCTCGCCGACCACGAAGGGCCGATCCGCCAACAGCGTGAAGGAGCCGAAGAGGTTGCGCAGCGAATCCTGGGCGCCCAGCGCGAAGGCCACGCCGCCGATTCCTAACCCGGTCAGCACGGCGGTCACGTCCCAGGCGAACAGCGCCATCAGATGCAGCACGAGCACCAGAGCCAGCGCGATCTTGGCGACGACGGAGCCGACCGGCCAGACCATCGACGTGAATTGCACGCGGTTCTTGTCGTCCACTGGCCGCGCTTGCAGAACGGCGCCGACGAGGTCGATCAGCCGGCAGATCGCCCAGGTGGCCAGCGCCCAGCACACCGGGTTTAGCACCGTCAGCAGGACGCCCAGCAGCGTCTTGTCCAGGTCGAGCAGCAGAACCCCCCAGCGCAGCGCCAGACAGCCGAGCAACCGGCCGCTCGGGCGCAGATACCGCAGGGCCGACGCGGGCGGCAATTTCCAGCCCCGCAGCGCCAGAACCCGGCCGACGACGAACGCGAGCAGCCGCGACGCCAGGCGGGTCGCGACGAAGGTCAGCACGGCGAACACGGCCAGCCCCAGGAACTGGTACGCCTCCGCGCGGAGAGCCGTCGTCGGGGACAGGTTCGTCTTGGCCCAGCCCGGCAGCCGTTCCCGCAGCCACAATTCCGGCGCCCGCCACAGATCGGGCCGCAGACGGTCCACGGAAACGGACAGCAGCATTTCGTGATAAGGCCGGTCCTCAAACTCGCTATAGAGCGCGTCGACCGACGCCAGTGTGTGCCGAGAGAACACCCATTCGCCCTTGCGGTCGCCGGAGGGCAGCCGCACCAGCTCGATGGACCCTTCGGGCAGCGACAGCCAGACGCAGGAATCGCTGTAATTGGAATCCGGGATGTCCTGATAGACGATGGACCGGGCGCGCAGGATGATCTGGCAGAGCTTGTGGGCCAGCTGCTCGCCGACCTCGTCGCGGGCGGCGACGGGGATGTCGGACAGGTTGAGACAGCGAAGGGTGCGCACCACGTCGCGCTTGAAGTAGGAAGTCAGGAAGGTGCGGAAGGCGGCGCGCGGCGAACCGACGTCGGGAGCGACGTTGAGCGCCGCCGCTTCCTTGTTGCGCTCTTGCAGGACCTTTCGGGCCGCGGCCGCCATGGTGGGCAGCTGGGCCACGGTGTCGCGGTCGAAGAGCCAGCGGCCGTCGGGTTGCCGGCGCAGGGCGATCCGGCCGCCGTCCGAACCGGACAGGGCGTAGACGTCGCCGTCCACGTCGTCGGGGATGCGCTCGGTGTTGACGTCCGCGGCCCGCAGGACCTCTTCCAGCTCGACGGGCAGCAGGTCGGGGTCGCGCTGGTCGGCCGACCGGCCGCCCAGGTCGAGACAGGCGGTCGCTTCGCCGATGTATTTGGGATTTGTGTGGGCAGCGTTGACGGCGGCGAACAGCGTCTGCACCGTGGCCTGCGGGGAGTGCAGCTTTTCATGGCGCGCTTCCTGCGCCCGACCGACGGCGGTCACGAGCAGCAGCGCCGTCAAAACGCCCATCGTCGATCCGTGACGTTTGGTTCTCATCATCCTGACGTTCCGCCGGGCGAGCTGGAAAGGGGGTCGTTCCTCGTTCGGCGAAGGTATCCGATTTCGGCGGTGGGGGCCAGCCCGGTTCAGCCGGCCGCAAGAGCCTCCAGGCCTTGCCGCAGCTCGTCGGCGCCCGGCCGGACCGCTTGCCCCAGCACCCGGCCGTCGCGGAGGAACACGAACGTCGGCCACAGCTTCACGCGAAACGATCGGCCCAGCGGCTTGCCCTTGCCGTCCTCGACGCGGATGTGGCGGACGGCCGGATGCTCCCGCAGCAGCGCCGCCAGCACCGGCCGGGCCGCCTGGCAGTATCCGCACCATTCCGCTCCGAATTCCAGGACGACCGGCCCCGTCGTCCGATCGATCTCCTCGCGGCTCGGCTCCGGCGCTGCTATCGGACTCACGACGGGTCTCCCATTCGCCCCTGTTTTCCCGACTCGTGCATTCTACGGCAGGGTCTGCGTGCGAAATAGGGAAGTCGCCATCGCCCCAACTACAATGAAACACAGGGACAGGTGAGCAGGCCCGGCCGGCGTTTTTCGGAGGCCCCAGGCCATGAAGCGATCCGAAAGCCCGCTGTTCTTTCTTCTCGCCTTGTGGGTGATTTGCATCGGCCTGGTCGCTCTCTTCTGGTGGGCGCTGATGGCCTTCCTCGCCCGCAACCACGGGTGAAACGACGACCGCGGCCAGGGGGAAACGGGGCCATGCGCTACCGCACGTTCGGACGGACGGGCTGGCAGGTGAGCGAGGTCGGCTATGGCATGTGGGGCCTCGCCGGCTGGACCGGGGCGGATGACGAGCAGACGCGGCGGTCGTTGCAGCTGGCCGTCGATCTCGGCTGTAATTTCTTCGACACCGCCTGGGCCTACGGCGAGGGGCGGAGCGAGCGACTGCTCGGCCAGCTGGTCCGCGCCAACCCGGCCCAGAAGCTCTACACCGCGACGAAGGTCCCGCCCAAGAACCGCCGCTGGCCGTCGCGCCGCGGCAGTCCCATCTTCGACGTATTTCCTCCCGATTACATCCGCGAATACGCCGAGAAGAGCTTGGCGAACCTCGGCCTGCCGTCGGTGGATCTCTTGCAGTTCCACGTCTGGGAGGACGAGTGGGCCGACGACGACGGCTGGCAAAGGGCGATGGAGGACCTGAAACGGCAGGGGCTAATCCACGCGGTCGGCGTCAGCATCAACCGCTGGGAGCCGGCCAACGCGCTGCGGACGCTGCGCACCGGCCGCATTGACGCCGTGCAGGTCATTTACAACATTTTCGATCAAAATCCGGAAGAAGAGCTTTTCCCCGTTTGCCGGGAACTGAACGCGGCCGTGATTGCGCGGGTGCCGTTCGACGAAGGATCGCTGACCGGAACGCTGACTAAAGACAGCCGCTGGCCGGAAGGCGATTGGCGCAACAGCTATTTTGTGCCGGAGAACCTGCTGCCGACCCTGGAGCGGGTGGAGGCGCTTCGGCCCCTGGTCCCGCCGGGGACGGCCCTGCCGGAAATGGCGCTGCGCTTCATCCTGTCCAACGCCGACGTGTCCACGGTCATTCCCGGCATGAGAAACCCGGAAAACGTGCGGAAGAACGTGGCCGCCAGCGACGCCGGCCCGTTGCCGGGGGACTTGGTCGCTCGGCTGCGCGGCCATCGTTGGGACCGCACGCCGAAGCCGTGGTCCCAGTGACGGCGCGACCCTCGCCGGCTACATTATTCGGCGTCGCCCGTCGCTGCGTGGACCCCGACCATGTTCTTGCGAAAGCTCCCGTTGCTGGCCCCGGCCGTCTTGCTGGCGGCGGCGGTCGCCCTGTCCCTGATCCATGGCGAAGCCAACTCGGCCGAAGCGACGGGGCCGCCGATCTGCGGCCGATGGGACCTGGTCGTGCAGGGGACGCACGGCGACTATCCGTCGTGGCTGGAGGTCCGGCTGTCGGGCCGAACCACGCTGGTCGGCGCCTTCGTCGGCCATTTCGGCAGCGCCCGGCCCATTTCCCGCGTCGATTTCGACGGCGGCCATATCCACTTCGCGGTCCCGCCCCAATGGGAATCTCGCAAAGAGGATATAGGCTTCGACGGCAAGCTCGACGGGGACGTGATCCGCGGCGAAACGACCGACGACGACGGCAAGCGCGTGACCTGGACGGCCAAGCGCGCTCCGTCGCTGGAACGATCCAAGCCGCCGACGTGGGGCAAGCCGGTCGAGCTGTTCAACGGCACGGACGTAACCGGCTGGAAGCCGCGCTCCACCGACGCCAAGAGCTGCTGGGAGGTCAAGGACGGCTTGCTGGCGAACACGGCGGCCAGCGTCGATCTAGTCTCCGAAGCGAAATTCAACGACTCTCAGCTGCACACGGAGTTCCGGTATCCCGCCGGCGGCAACAGCGGCGTTTACCTCCGCGGCCGCTACGAGGTCCAGATCGAGGACGACTACGGCCAGGAGCCGGACAGCCACGGCATCGGCGGCGTCTACGGTTTCCTGACGCCGTCGGTCAATGCCGCCAAGAAGGCCGGCGAGTGGCAGACGCTCGAAGTGACCCTCGTGGGCCGGACCGTGACCGTGCTGCTCAACGGCGAGCGGATCATCGACCGGCAGGCGATCCCCGGCGTGACGGGCGGGGCGCTGGACAGCGACGAGGGCGCGCCGGGGCCGATCCTCTTGCAAGGCGATCACGGGCCGGTGGATTTCCGCAAGGTGACGGTGACGCCGGGCGAATAACGGCCGCGTTGGGATTAGTCCCATTCGCTCGGTCTTATGCGAGGGCAAGCGGTCGCAGCGGCGAGCCGGTCGCGCCGTTGAACTTGAGGGGCGCGGCGATGAAGGCGAAGTCCCAGCGCCGGTCGCGGGCCAATTCTTCTAAATTCAGATTCTCGATGATGTATATCCCTTTTTGCACCAGCAGGTGCAGGTGGGCGAAGAGCGTCGTCCCGGTTTCCGGATCGCGCTCGTCGGGCGCATCCCAGGCCATGTTGTCGGCTCCCACCGCCGTCGCCTGTCGTTCCGCCGCCCAGAGCGTGCCGGACTTGCTCACCCCGGCCGCGGCCAGGTAGGCGGCCTCGTCGCCGTGCCACAGGGCGCCATAGCCCGTACGAACCAGCAGCACGTCGCCGGGCTGGACCTCGACTCCCTGGGCGGCGGCGCAACCGGCCAGGTCGTCGGCAGTGACGCCGGACCGCGGCGGCAAGAGCCGTTGTCCCTTGTGGCCGCACACGTCCAGCAGAACGCCGCGACGCACCAGCGGCGGCACGGTTTCCACGCCCATCCGAGAAAAGCCGGCCGCCGTCTCCACGGCGTCCACGTCGACGCCGCCGAACATCCGGAGTCCCTGCGCTTGATGGGAAAGGGCGTCCAGGTGGGTGCCGGTATGCTCCATCATGGTCAGCACGCCCGACGCGCTGCTGCGCGGGCCCTGGGAGTCTGGCCGGTAGTTGTCGCGGTGGCGGCGATGGAGGGCGTAAAAGTAGCCCGGCCGATGGGCTGGGTGGATCGGCATCCCGGCGAAGCGGGGCTGCTCTAGGTCGTAGACGCGGGCCGAAAGGAGGGAGGTGATCCAGGAAGGAGTCATGGCGGCTGCTCGGGACAAGGTGTACGGCGTCGTGGAAAAGCACAACCTCGGTTGGGAATGAACGTACCGCCGCCTTCGCGCCTGGGCAAGCGAAAAGACGCGGCGCCGGCCCGGCAGCGGCCCGGCAACGAATTTCTCGAAGAAGTTCGTTTCGGCCCATTGACAATCGGGGGCTGGCGGCGGTACAAACACGCATTCGCCGACAATCCCATTCACGCTGGGACCGCTAGGGAAAGGAAGCCCGCCATGCCGGATTCCACCCCTCCGCCGCCGCGCCCGGGCGTCCTCGTCGTCGATGACGAGCCGCAGATCCGCAATCTGCTCGAAGCCGTGCTGCGCCGCAGCGGCTTCGCCGTCTGGACGGCCGACGGCGGCCGATCCGCCCTCGACTGTTACCAGAAAAACCAATCCGCCATCTCCGTGGTACTGCTGGACGTGCGGATGCCGGGCATGGATGGGCCGCAGACCTTGGCCGGGCTGCTGCGCATCAACCCGGCGGCGGCGTGCTGCTTCATGACGGGACACGCCGGCGATTACACCCCCGAAGGGCTGCTGGCGCTGGGCGCGGTGCGGCTGTTCGAGAAGCCGTTTCGGCTGGACGATATCGCGTCGGGGTTGTGGCAGACGGCCCAGCTGGCCGGCCGGCGAACGGGGTGATGGTGTCTTTCTCCCCTCTCCCCTGTACTCAGGGGAGAGGGGCCGGGG
>DATKHW010000185.1:0-7196 GCA_035546275.1 Gemmataceae bacterium | reverse complement strand
ACCTTCCGCGCACCGTTTCAGGAGGCCCCATGTCCAACAAGCCCCGCGTCCCTTCTTAACGTCTCCATCGCCAGTCCGGCCAGGCCGTCGTGACCTTGAAGGACGCCCTCACCGGGCGGCGCAAGGACCGGCTCCTCGGCGAATATGACTCCGACGCCAGCCGCGAAGAGTACAAGCGCGTCGTGCTGCAATGGGAGGCCGACGGGCGGCGCCCGCCGGACGCCGCGCGCGGCGCCGATCGGACCGTCGCTGAACTGATCAAAGTCTACTGGTGCCATGTCGAGGAGTATTACCGCCGCGCGGACGGCACACCGACGGGCGAAGTGCAAGCGATGCGCTACGCCCTCCGCCCGCTGAACCACTTGCACGGCCGAACGATGATCACGGATTTCGGCCCAACCGCCCTGAAGGCCGTTCGCGAGCTGCTGGTCCGCGGCTATGACCATCCGAAATACGGCGCGCAGCAGGCTGTTTGTCGGACGCGGATCAACGCCCAGATGAAACGCATCCGCCGGATGTTCAAGTGGGCCGTGGAAAACGATATGGCCCCGGCGAGCGTCCACCAAGCCCTCTGCGCCGTCGCGCCGCTCAAGCGCGGCCGCACCCAGGCGCGGGAAAGCGAGCCGGTCAAACCCGTGGCGCGTGCCGTAGTTCAAGACACGTTGCCGATCCTGCGTCCCCTTCTGGCTGACATGGTGTGCCTCCAGCTGGAAACCGGGATGCGCCCCGGCGAAATGGTTGTCCTGCGCGCGTGCGACCTGGACATGACTGGCCCCGTCTGGCTCTACCGGCCGTCCTCCCACAAGACGCAGCACCACGGCCACGAGCGCGTCGTCCCCATCGGGCCGAAAGGGCAGGAGATCATCCGCCGCCACCTGACCACGAACACGCACGCGTTCCTGTTTTCGCCGCGGAGGCTGATGGAAGAGCGAGCGGCCGCCTTGCGCGCAAACCGCAAGAGCAAGGTGCAGCCCTCGCAGCAGAACCGCAAGAAAGCGCGGCCGAAGAAGACGCCCTGCGACGTCTACAGCGTTCAAGCCTACGGCCGCGCCATCGCCGCAGCCATCAAGCGGCATAACCGCGGCAAGCCCGAGGCGGAGCACATTCCGCACTGGCACCCGCACCAGCTGCGGCACCTGCGCGCCCTGGAGCTGAAACGCGAAGTGGGTTTGGACGCGGCCCGCGCGGTGCTGGGACACCGCAGCCCGGTCATCACGGAGCATTACGCGACCCTGGACATCGGCCGGGCCGCGGAGGTCATGGCGAAACTCGGTTGAAATGTTGTTGTGGATGCGGCGCGCTTCACGGCCAACCTGATCTACGCGGCCCGGCTCATGAACGCAGCCGGGAGGCCCTGGAGCGATCCCGACGTATTCGAGCTCGTACGGCTCGCCGTGTACCATGCCATGCCCAGCAAGCGACGGGCGAAATGACGCACACGCCCTGATTTGCAGTGTTCTTGGTGATTCTAGCGGAACGGTCTAAGGGCAGCAGCCCGGCCGCGGCCGGCACAGAGGCGTGCCGGCTGCTTGCCGCCGATTCCTTCGCCGCCCGCCACGTCGCCGGCGGCGACGTCGTCCTCAGCGACGAGGGCGTCGTCGCCGTCGTGGCGAGCGCCATGACGCGGCCGATGTAGGAGCCCTGGCGCGACCGGCGGCGACGACGGGGTTGAAGCGGCCGATTTGCATTCGGCGACGACCCAAAAGATGATGGGCGCCAGCAGGCAGCCATACGCGGCCGCGGAGTGGGCTTCATCGGCAAGGAGGACCCCATGTCCTGCACGCGACGCACGTGGCGCCGCGATACCCACGGCCAACTGCCTGGCGGTCGTGGAGCGTCCGCAGGATTTGCCGCCCGGCGCGAACGGCAGGGCCTGTCTGCGCCGTCTGGTGAAGCAGGCGGCGAAGGCCCAGCGCGTGCGCATATCGTACGAAAAGTGCCTGTAACTACGTTGGGCGCCTGCGCCGGGGCAGGCGAAGTCGAATCGGCGGTGCAATAGGGCGTTTGCGTGCGCGACGCTGGACGCCGGAGGCGAGACTCCGCCCCAAACTTTGAATTGAGATGTTGTATAGTGCCGGCAGACTGTGAATTCCTGCAACTTCTTTGATCGTCGGCGTTGCGCCCGGTCAACCTGGGTTTCTCGCCCGCTGGGCGGTGCCATCCTGGTCGGCGGCGGCGGCGGCCGCAAGCGGCTGAACATCCGGGGGGGGCGTACTGCCACGACGATCAGGAGTGCCTGGACACCGGCTGACCAAGGACAACATCAACAGCCAGCCGTTCGTCAATCTGCTACGGCTGCTGCGGGCCGACCACTCGGGGACGACGGCGGTTCATCCTGTACCTGGACAACGCTCGCTGCTACCACACCGAGGTGGTGAAGGAGTGGTTGGCCCGTGATCCGGAGTTCCACCTGGAGCCGTTGCCGGCCTGCTCGGCCGAACCTGAATTTGATTGTGCGGAAGAAAGCGTTCACGCGCTGGCGCCCGACGTTCGAGGCGAAGCAGGAAGCGGCGTCGGACGTGCTGGACCAGCGGGGCGCGTACCGGGACGAGTCGGCCGCGCTGATGACCAAGAAGTTTCAACGCCATCCCAAGGCGCGGACGACGGCATAACCGCCCACAGCTGGCACGGCTGTAGGAGCAGCTCGTTTGCCTACGTGATAAAAGCACTTTTTGACACTTCATGGCAACGCCCGCTTCACGTAGTCGCGCGACGAGAAGGTCCGGGACGAGCTGCCGGACACAGAGGAGTTCACCAGGTTATGGGCGATTGGCGGCGGAAATGCGGCCGACGGCATCTGTAGAATCAGACATGGACCGATTCCCTGAAAGTTGCGTCTTCGGCCACGGCGTCTGAACCACGCCGGGGTCTTCTTGTTTTACCGCATTCTCGCCGATGGTACGGGTCGGGGCAAGCGCCCCGCAAACGGGCCGGGCTGCACGACTCCAGCGCGAAGCCGTGCAGCCCGAACCCTACTCCAGACGATGGCGTGATCTTCCCACTCAGCGGCCGCGCCGTCAAGCGTCGCAGGCATCGTCCAGCCGCAGCCGCTCTGCCGCCGCCTCGATCGCCTTCAGCACCCCCCCGGACAGACCCTCGGCGAGTCCGCCGTCCGGCCCGTCAGCCTGACGGCCAGCACGTCCCACAGCTTGCACAGCTTCACCAGCTGCGACGCCTCGGCATGGCGAGGGCCGCGGTAGCGCCGCAGCTCGGCGGCCAGGGCGCGGACGAAAGCCAGACGGGTGGGAAAAGCTGGTGGAGAGTGGCCCGCCCCAGGCGCGAGTAACCGCGAACGAGTTCCTTCAACACTGGCAGGAGGATTCGGACCTGGCCGGCGTGCGCGACGCGGCCGCGCTGGAGAAGCTGCCGGAAGCGGAGCGCGCCGACTGGAAGAAGCCCTGGGCCGACGTGAACGCCCTGCTGAAAATGGTCAGCCCGGATGCTTCGAAATGAGTTCGCGCACAGGACCCGCCGACCCGACGGAGCCGATCACGCAGGGCCGTCTGTCTGTGTTTCAGGCGTGATTCCGATGAATAAACCGCAGCCTGCCGCGCCCTGTCGCCGGAATCCGCTCGCCCCCTTGGGCGGAGATTCTTTGCCGCCGGCTCTTCGCCGCTTAGAATGAACTTGTGTCGATCCCGGTTTTTTGAATCCACCCTTGGGGGCGACCCATGTTCCGGCGCGTCACGCCGCTGCTGCTGCTGTTTGCTTGCCTGCCGCTCATCGCCCCGGCGGCTCAGCCGGACGACGACCTGATCGCCGCGGCCAAACAGGGCGACGCCGATGCGGTCAAGACGCTGCTGGACGGGGGCGCCGACGTCAACGCCAAGAACCCCTACGGCGCCACCGCGCTGCACTTCGCGGCCGACAAGGGATACATCGAAGTCGTCAAGGTGCTCTTGAAGCACAAGGCGGACGTCAACGTCAAGGACACGTTCTACAAGGCGTCGCCGCTGGATTGGGCCGTCATGCGGGGCCGGACGGAGGTCGTCGGCGCCCTGCTGGAGGCGGGCGCGGATGGGGCCGGCGATGCGCTGCAGGCCGCTGCGGCGAAGGGCCAGGCCGACCTGGTCCGGGTCATCCTCGACAAGGGCAAGCCGAAGGCGGAGGAGCTGGCGAAGGCCCTGGCGGCGACGCCGGCCGAGAGTGCGGAGATCGCCAAGCTGCTCAAGGACGCCGGGGCCAAGCCCGCCGCAGGCACGGCCGCGACGGCGGACGCGGACCTCCTAGCCGCCTATGCCGGCGCCTACCGCAGCGACGACGGGCTTGAAATCAAGATCGCCGTCGCCGGCGGCAAGCTCAGCGCCAGCTTCGGCGCCGGCGCCCCCGCCGCGCTCAGCCCGGCCGACAAGGACGGGTTCAAGGCGGACGACGGCTCGTTCACGGCCGCCTTCCGCCGCGAGTGGGACAAGGTGAGCGGGCTGACGGTCACGGTGAACAAGAAGGACACCGTCTTCCTGCGCGTCGAGGCGCCGAAGGAGCCCGCGCCGGGGACGGCGGCGGTGGAGGACCGGGGCGGCGTGGTGAAAGCGCCGCTGAATTGGCCGCAGTTCCGCGGCCCGAACGCCTCCGGCGTCGCGGACGGACAGTTCCCGCCCCTCGTCTGGGACGCGAACCGGAACGTGAACATCCGCTGGAAGACGCCGATCCCCGGCCTGGGCCACTCCTGCCCGATCGTCTGGGGGGACCGCGTTTACGTAACAACGGCCGTCAGCGCCGGCGGCGAAGCGGAGTTCCGGCCGGGCCTGTACGGCGATGTGGACTCGGCCAAGGAGTCGTCCGAGCAGAGCTGGCGGGTGTTCTGCATCGACAGGCGCGACGGCAAGGTCGTCTGGGAGCGAACCGCTTGCAGCGGCGTGCCGAAAGTCAAGCGCCACCCGAAGGCCAGCCACGCCAACCCGACTCCGGCAACCGACGGCGACTATGTCGTGGCCTCGTTCGGGTCGGAGGGGCTGTACTGCTTCGACCGCGACGGCAAGCTGCTGTGGCAGTAGAGCCTCGGCGTGCTCGACTCCGGCTGGTTCTACGACGCCGACTACCAGTGGGGTTTCGGCAGCTCTCCAATCCTCTGCAAGGGCCTGGTGATCGTGCAATGCGACGTCGGCAAAGGCTCGTTCCTGGCGGCCTACCGGGTCGTGGACGGCGCGGAGGTCTGGAAGATGTCCCGCGACGAGATCCCCTCCTGGGGCACGCCGACGGTCGTGGAAGGCCCCCAGCGCGTCGAGCTGATCACGAACGCGACCCACTTCGTCCGGGGGTACGACCCGCTGACGGGCGAGGAGCTGTGGCGCCTGGGCCGCAATGCGGAGATCACCGTGCCGACGCCCGTCTACGGCGAGGGCCTCATCTTCATCACGAGCGGCTACCGCCCCGTGCAGCCCATCTACGCCGTCCATCCCGGCGCGGCCGGCGACCTCACGCTGAAGGAGGACCAGACGTCGAGCGACGCCGTCGCTTGGAGCGCCAGCAAGGGCGGGCCGTACATGGCGACGCCGATCGTCTACGACGGCCTTCTCTACGTCTGCTCCACCGCGGGCGTCGTGACGTGCTACGAGGCGAAGACGGGCAAGCAGGTTTACAAGGAGCGGCTGGGCGGGGGCGCGGGCTACACCGCGTCGCCGGTGGCGGCCGACGGGCGGATCTATTTCACGGGCGAGGACGGCGTCGTGCGCGTGGTCCGGGCCGGGCCGAAGTACGAGCTGCTGGCGGTCAACCCGCTGGGCGACTCGTGCATGGCCACGCCGGCCGTCTGCGACGGCATGGCCATCTTCCGCACGCAGCACTTCCTGTACGGCGTCGGCCGGCCGGAGAAGGCCAAGGGCGAGTAGGCGCCGCGGGTCGCCGGGAGCGCGGCGGGAGCAAGGGGCATCAGCTTCCTTTCTCACCGCTCTGCGGCCCGCGCGGATGGGGCGGCAAAGCCGGTTCAGCCGGCGGTTCGTACTCCACGGCTATCCTCCGTTCGCCTTCCGGGGCGTCGCCGCCGGTTCAGGATCCGCGGGGCTGGCCTCGGCCAGAAGCGCGGCTCGATCGGCCGGGGTGGTCATCTCGCAGGCGCGGCGGAGTTGGGCGAGGGGCCTGGGCATGGCGGATTCACGGTTGCCGGGCCTCGGCGACAGGGGAGTGTATCGTCGATATACCGCGTCAGCTGATACCACAAACTCGATTGCTGCGGCGCCACGCCCTAGGCCGCATCGCCATCCGCTCCCACCTGCGTCTCCGCTCCGCTCCGACTCCGCCCGCCGGCCTCCGCTCCAGGCTACGCAGCCGTTCGCTCTGCCTTACATTCCCTGCTCGGACCGGACGGGAACTCGGGCAAGTCGGACGCCGAAGTCGTAGTTCCGGAACGTCGGCGCGAACAAGAAGCGGTTCGCCGCCCGGCAGCCGGAGCCGCGGTTGACCCAGCTGCCGCCCCGGGACACCCGGACCGAGCCCCCCGGCAACAGGTCGTTGCACCATTGAAACATGTTGCCGTGCAAGTCGCACAAACCCAGTTTGTTCGGTGGGTATGCGCCGACCCGCGTCGTGCGCCCCAGGAACTTCCCCTTCGGCGCATTGCCGAACGGAAGCTGGCCGTTGAAGTTGGCCTGGTCGGAGGAGAGGTCATCGGTGGGTTTGTCGAAGTAGAAATGGTGCGAACATTCTTCCTCAGAAGTGGCCTCTCCTCGGCAAGCATATTCCCATTCGGCCTCCGTCGGCAAGCGGTACAAATAGCCACGTCCACGCTCCTTTTCATTCAGCTTCCGGATGAACTCCTGCACGTCGTCCCACGACACGCTCTCCACCGGGAACACCTTCAGCTCCTCGTCGGAGATGTCCTTGACCTCCTTGCGACCTGTGCCAAAGCGCGAAAACCAGCTCGGGTTCTCGCCCATGATCGCCTGCCACTGCCCCTGCGTCACGTCGTGGACGGCGATCTCGAAGTCCTCCTGGATCTCCGTCTTCGTGCCTTTCGTGACGATTCCGCCTTTGCCGTCATCGCCGCCCCAGCCCATGTAGAACGTCCCCTTCGGCAGATGCACGAAGGTCATCAGGGGGTCCTGGTCCCGCTCCTTGACGGCGTCGGCCGGTTCACAGCCTTTGCGGCGGATCGTCGCCTCCGTGCCCGGTCGCAACCATTCCTTGTGCAGGTCGGACAGGACCACGAGTTGCACCTGGGCGTCGGCCGCCAGCGTCACGCGGTCGCCGGTGTAGAGCAG